>JAMLIA010000003.1 GCA_023954495.1 Thermomicrobiales bacterium
GATCGCCAAGGCGTACGTCTCCGCGCTGCGCGACCTGCTCCGCGCCCTCGACGTCTCCGACGTCAAGATGGAGCAGGGCTCGATGCGCTGCGACGTCAATCTCTCGCTGATGCCCAAGGGCAGCAACACGTTCGGCACGCGCAGCGAGACCAAGAATGTCAACTCGCTGCGGTCGGTCGAGCGTGCGGTGCGCTACGAGATCCAGCGTCATGCGGCCGTCCTGCAGTCCGGCGGTGCGGTCACCCAGGAGACGCGCCACTGGCACGAGGACACTGGCATCACCACTGCCGGGCGGGAGAAGTCGGACGCGGAGGACTACCGCTATTTCCCCGAGCCGGACTTGCCGCCGCTGGAGATTAGCCGCGAGCAGGTCGCCGACATTGCGGACTCGATGCCGGAGTTGCCCCGCGTCCGCCGCGCGCGCTTCGAGTCTGCGTTCGGGCTGTCTGCACAGGACAGCGCCGTGATTACCGACGAGTCCATCGTTGCCGACTATTACGAGCGAGCAGTAACTGCAGCCGGTGGGCACCATCGTGACGTGGCAAATTGGCTGACTGGCGATGTGTTTGCCCTGGCTCGATCGCGCGGCGGGTTTAGCGAAGTGAAGCTCTCGCCGGAGCATCTTGCTGATATTGTCGTGATGGTGCGATCGGGCGAGATCAATGCCCAGGCAGGCAAGGACGTTCTCGGCCTCGCTGACGAGTCCGGCACATCGCCGCGCGCTATTGTCGAAGAGCGCGGTCTGCGGCAGGAATCCGATGTCGACCTGGTTGCCAGTGCCGTCGCCGAAGCGCTTGCTGTGAATCCAAGCGCCGTCGCCGACTTCCGCGCCGGCAAGCAGGCGGCGATCGGATTCCTTATCGGCCAGGTGATGCGAACGATGAAGGGACGCGGCAACCCCGCCGTAGTCCGGCAGGAATTGACCAGGCAACTGGGCGAGTCTGCATAAACACATACGGGGCCACGCAAATATGTGGCCCCGTCATCTTTCCTGTGTTGCCGTGTTGGGTTGCGGCAGACTTAGCCTGTGACAATCAGGTCGCGCAACTCCGCTTCGGATTCACGCCGGGTGATCGCAAAGAGATCGTCGCCGGGCCGCACTGTCGTTGTGCCAGTCGGAATGACGACCTTGCCGTCGCGCAGGACGGCGATGATCGACGTCTCCGGCGGCAAGTCGATGTCAGCCAACGTCCGATTGACGATAGGCGATGCCGACGAGACGCTGACTTCGACGAGCGCAATGTGGGCATGGCGCAGCGCCAGCAGATGGACGAAGTGCAGCTCAGGGATCTGTTGCTCAATCAGCGACAGAATCACGTTGGTTGTGCTGATGGTGACGTCGATGCCGAGCAGGCGGAAGAGCTCTTCGTTCTTCGGGTTGTTGACTCGAGCGATCGTGCGCCCGACGTTGAAGCGGTGCTTCGCCATCTGGCAGATGATCAAATTGTCTTCGTCGTCGCCCGTGACGGCGATGATGACATCTGCGCGCCCGACACCCGCAGCCGAGAGCGTGGCGGCCTCGGCCCCGTCGCCATTCATTACAACCGCGCCAAAGCGCTCGGTATACGTATCGACCTTGGCCGCGTCCTTCTCGATCAGCAGGACTTCGTAGCCCTCATGAACGAGTGTCTTGGTGAGGTAGTAACCGACCTTGCCGCCCCCGACAACAATTAGGTACACGAGATTCTCCTTCGTCAGCGCGTCGGGATCGTCAGCTCGTCGACAGCGAGTCGAGCATCAACGAGGCGATTGTAGTCGTCGGGCACACAGTGTAGATTCCCATGCGTCGATACGACTCGGCGCGAACGGGATCATAGACCCGAGCCGCGACCTGCCTGGTGTTGAATCGCTTTTGAGCGAGCTGGGCGGCCATCAGATTCGTGTTGTCGCCGTTGGTCACCGCGAAGAACGCATCGGCATCCTCGATGCCCGCGAACTTCAGGACGTCCTCATCGATGCCGGTGCCGATGACGGCCTTGCCGCCAAATTCGGGCGGCAGACGGCGCAACGCTGCGCTGCGGATGTCGACGACGGACACATGGTGCCCGGCCTGATCGAGCGACATTGCGATTCGTGCGCCGACTCGCCCGCAACCAATGATGACGACATTCATCAGCTATCCCGTCTTTCCTTAAGCTGCTCGTGCGCTGCGGACGTTAGATTTCGGCAGCCTCGCGCGTCAGTATCACTTCGCAAGGAGCAGTGCGAAGGACATAGTTCACGGTCTCTCCGAGCGTCGGCTGCCCGAGATTCTCATTGAGCTTGCACGCCATGAGGATGACATCGCAGTCCCGCTCAATGGCTTCGTCGACGATCGCAGCACCGGCAGTGCGCGCTTGCAACAGCTCGGGCATGACTTTGTGGAGTTTCAGCTCGGCCCCGCCGCGCGCGTAGGTTTCAGCAACCGCGAGGCACTCTTCGCCAACTCCAACTTCCTCCGGCATGTCGGCATCGAGCGGCAGCGATTGCTTCACCTCAACGACGTAGACCAGGATAACTTCGAGATTCTTCTTTGATGCCAGCGCACAGGCCAGATCGAGTGCTCGCCGATCGCCGGAACCACCGGTGATCGGAACGAGAATGCGACGGTATTGCACCCGGATTCCCCCCGAAAGACGAACGAACGTCGAGCGCACGCTCGACGGGCATGTATCATACGCCCGCTGCCAAACGGGTGATGAGCTGCATTGGCAGCCCCGCGTCGCGCATCGCGGTTTGTGTTCTGGCGATGTCATACGGCACTCTGCGAAAAGTGACAACCCCTAAATCTGGATCGAACAGCGCAAACGCGGCGTCGGGGTTGCCATCGCGCGGTTGACCGACAGAGCCGGGATTGATGATGAAGCGTCCCTGATCCAGCTGAATCGACTCGCCATCGCTACCCAGACGAGGGTCAATGCCCGCGTCCGCCATATCGTTGGTGATCCACAACTGCACATGCGTGTGGCCGAGGAAGCACGCCGCTTCGTCGAACACTTCAAAGTTCGCCGCTGAGACTTCGGCCGAGTAGAGATATTCCCAGATCGGTTGCCGGGGACTGCCATGAACGCAGAGGCAGCCATCGACGGTGGCGCGCAACGGAAGGAACGCAACCTGGTTACGTTGCTCGTCTGTTAGTTGGCTGGTGGTCCACATCGTGGCGGCGCGAGCGATCGGGTTGAACTCGTCGAGGCTGAGCAGGCCCACTGAAGCCGCATCGTGGTTGCCGAGCAGCATGACATCCGGTTCGAGATCGACCATCGCATCGAGACATTCACCTGGGTACGGTCCGTAACCGACTGTGTCGCCCAGATTCCAAATGGTGTCGACAGGACCTGCGGCTTCCAGGACAGCTTCCAGCGCAGCCAGATTCGCGTGAATATCGGAAACGATCAGAATTGACATAACTCCCCGTCGCGTACTAGTTGGCGGTGCCAGCCACTGGTGCTGGTGCTAGCTCGTGTGGGGTTCCCTGTCGGACATAGACGAGAAGCACGGCGACGTCGGCTGGCGTCACGCCGGCGATACGGCTAGCTTGCCCGATGGTTGATGGCCGGACGTGTGCCAACTTTTCGCGTGCCTCGTTGCGCAGACCGCGAACGCTCAGGTAGTCGATCCTTGCGGGAATGCGGGTGTGCTCCATACGGCTGAGTCGTTCGACCTGCTCCCGTTCTTTTTCGACATAGGCGTCGTAGCGCAAGTCAACCTCGATCCGCCGTAGCATTGCGTCATCGACGTGCAACCCATCGTAAGCGGCCGGGCGAAGCAGATGCAGCGCGGCGAACAGGTCAGTGATGCGAGAGTCGGGGCGACGCGCATAGTCGGCGGCGGTCATGCTGCGGCTCGAAGGCGGAAGTCCCACCGATGCAAGCAGGTGTGTGATGCGCTCGTTTTGCGTCAGAAACGTCTCAGTCATCAGTGCGATAACGCGGTCGCGAGCTTCGCGCTCTTCTGCCACCTCGCGGTATCGCGCGTCTGAAATGAGGCCGGTATCGTGCGCGAACTGGCTGAGGCGATCATCGGCAGTGTCGGCGCGCAGCAGGATGCGATGCTCGGCGCGAGATGTCAGCATGCGATATGGCTCAACGAAATCCTGCGTCGACAGGTCGTCGGCCATCACTCCGAGATAGGCCTGGTCACGACGCAACGTGACTGGCTCGAGTCCACCAACGAACCGCGCCGCGTTCAGCCCGGCAATCAGTCCCTGCCCTGCTGCCTCTTCGTAGCCCGAAGTGCCGTTGACCTGGCCAGCGAGAAAGAGGCCGTCGATGCGCTTTGAGGCGAACCAGGGCGTCAACTCGGTTGGCTCGATGGCATCGTACTCAACGGCGTAGCCGTAGCGTGTGATGCGGGCGTCGCGCAGTGCCGGGATCGTGCGCAGGAATTCGAGCTGCACATCGTGCGGCAGGCTCGTGTTGGCACCCTGGACGTAGACCTCAGTCGTACGCCAGCCTTCAGGTTCGAGAAACAGGCTGTGACTGTGCTTGTCGCGAAACCGCATGACCTTGTCTTCGATGGACGGGCAGTAGCGCGGACCAACGCCCTGGATCGTGCCATCGAACATCGGTGAACGGTGGGCGTTCGCAGCGATCAGGTCGTGCCCGGTCTCGTTTGTTTGCACCAGATAGCATGACAACTGCGTTCGCCAACCGTCGGACTGCCCAGGGTAGAGCGACAGCGGCGGGAGCTCCAGTCGCTCAATGCGTCCATTGCGACCGGCACGTGAGAACCAGAGCGGGGTCTCGGAGCCCGGCTGCTCTTCGGTCAGCGAAAAGTCGATAGTTCGCGCATCAATGCGTGGCGGAGTGCCTGTCTTCAGGCGGCGTAACTGGATGCCGACGTCGCCAATCGAAACCGCCAGGTCCTGCGTTGCATGCTCGCCAGCCCGCCCACCGTTCGAGCGCCAGCTTCCGGAAATCATGCTGCCACGCAAGAAGGTGCCGGCTGTGATGACCGCCGCCCTGCAGTGATAGACATTGCCGAAGTCAGTCTCGACTGCGCAGACAGCTGGCTGACCATTGCTGGTGCGCGCCTGAATTGTGCGTGCCGCTTCCTGTCGGAGCTCAATACCCGGCTGGACTTCCAACGCTTCCTTCATCGCCATCGAATAGAGCGTCTTGTCGGCCTGAGCGCGCAGTGCCTGAACAGCAGGGCCCTTCGAGGCGTTCAACGTGCGGATCTGAAGCGCAGTGCGATCGATGGCCTCGGCCATCGCGCCACCGAGCGCATCAATCTCAGCGACGATGTGTCCCTTGGCCGGTCCGCCGATTGATGGATTGCAGGGCATAAACCCGATGCGATCCAGATTTGGCGTGAGGACAAGGACTGATGCGCCGACGCGCGCGGCGGCCAGCGCAGCCTCACAGCCAGCATGGCCTGCGCCAATAACGACGACATCGTAAGATGAATGGTGGGATCCATGGTCTGTCAGCAGCATAACGGTCGTGAAGTATAGTGTCGTTTCCAGCGGCCCGCAACGTGCGTGAGCGGGAACGCTGGTTCGTTGACACATGCGAACCGATCTAACAACAGGAGATCTTCACTGTGAGCCTGATGCGCGGAATCATTGAAAACGCAATCAAGAATATGACTCCGGAAGAGCGCGACAAGGCACTTCAATCTGTCATGGAACAGGTTGTGTCGATGATGTCGGCCGAGGAGCGCAGGACATCGCTGGTGTACATCGTGTCGTATCTGGCAGGGGATTTGTCGAGCGAAGACCGTGCCGCGGTGATTCGTAGCGTGGTGCAGTGACGATGAGGAGGAATCAGCATGGAGCGATCAAACCTGGGTACTGCTGAAGTTGTCGGCATTGCGACTGCGGCTGCGCAGCAATTGGCGGAACTGTCATTGCGCTGAGTCGCGGCGGTGCCGAATCGGATCCCGTGCCGGCGGAGATCGCCGACCGGCAGGCGCTGGCGGATTCCGTTTCGGCGGGCGTTGAGCGCAGTCGCGACACGGCTATGAGCGCGATCGATTCTGCGGTTCAAAGCTATCCGGATCTGCGCGATAACGTCATGAGCATGATCCGCCGGTTGAGCGATACGGCGAAGCCGACGGCAGATCGGGCCGCGTCCTCGCTGCCATCTTCCGACGAGTTGCGTGCTGCCGGCACGACGGTCATCGAAAAGTTTCAGGAGACCGTCGTCCCTGCCGCCGCTGACGCAATCCATCAGATCCGCGATCGAGTCGAAGAAAACCGCGATCGCTCGCCGCAGGCGCCAGCGCTGCTCGCGGCAACTGGCGCGACGGCGCAACGCGCTGTTGATCGGTCCTCACAGACGATGCACCGTGCTGTCGAAAGCTCAAGGAATGCCGCGCAAGAGACGCTGGCCGCTGCCGCCTGGATGACAATCGCCGGCACGCTGCTGTACTTCGTCCTGCTGAGCGACGAGCAGCGTGAAAAGGTCAAGTCGTTCGTTGTCGGAGCGTTCGAGCAGGTTCAGTTGTTGATCCAGGATTTCCGCGGCTACGAGGACGAATTCTAGCTTCCCAAACGCCGCAAGCAGAACACCGCAGCCGATTCGGCTGCGGTGTTCTGCTTGTTGCATAGATGTTGCTGCGTTAGCCGACGCGTTGAGCGGCCGGAGCGCCGTGGCAGTTCTTGAACTTTTTGCCACTGCCGCAATAGCACGGCTCGTTGCGTCCAATTTTGGTGCGCTTCCTGGCAGCCTGAGGCTTGCCATCCGACTCCTGATTCGTGACCATCGTGCGTGGTTGAGCGAGAACTGGTGCGCGCTGGATGTTGGCGTAGAAGATCTTGTGCGCGGTGTCGTAATCGATGTTTGCCAGGAGCTGCTCGAACATGTCGAAGCCCTCCTTCTTGTAGGCAACGAGCGGATCCTTCTGCGCATAGGCCTGGAGACCGATGCCCTGGCGCATGTCATCCATGATCGTCAGGTGCTCACGCCAGAGCTTGTCGATGACGGAAAGCATGACGGCGCGCTCAAGGTAACGCATCATCTCTTCGCCGGTGTCGCGCTCCTTGGCTTCGTAATGGGCGAGCGCATCGTCAATCAGGCGTTGTTCGATGTCCTCAATAGGCAGCCCATCGATGTCCTGCATGCGCAATGAGGTCATCGGAACGATCGAGCGGTAGCCGCGGATGATCGCCTCGTCGTCGATCTCGTCGCCTTCCGCATGGGCAGCGACGACGATCGCAACCTGATTCTCGATGATCTCCAACATCCGCTCGTGGAGACTCTCGCCCTCCAGGATGCGGCGACGATTGGCGTAGATCACCTCGCGGTGCTTGTTCATGACGTCGTCGTACTCGACAACGTGCTTGCGGAGGTCGAAGTTATGGCCCTCAACCTTCGTCTGGGCGTTCTCGATCGACTTCGAGATCATGTTGTGCTCGATTGGCTGATCGTCTTCGAGACCGAGCCGATCCATCAACCCGGCGACGCGGCCCGATCCGAACCGTCGCATCAATTCGTCTTCGAGCGACAGGAAGAAGCGGCTCGACCCAGGGTCGCCCTGGCGGCCAGCGCGTCCACGCAACTGGTTGTCGATGCGGCGCGATTCGTGGCGCTCGGTGCCGATGATATGCAGACCGCCTTTGTCGGTCACACCGTCGCCGAGCTTGATGTCGGTGCCACGACCCGCCATGTTTGTCGCAATCGTGACCCGCCCCGGCTCGCCGGCGAATTGCACGATCTCGGCTTCGCGTTCGTGCTGCTTGGCGTTCAGGACGGAGTGCGGAACTTCCTGGCGCAGCAGG
Organism: Thermomicrobiales bacterium; assembly: GCA_023954495.1. Lineage (NCBI taxonomy): Bacteria > Pseudomonadati > Thermomicrobiota > Thermomicrobia > Thermomicrobiales > Thermomicrobiales bacterium. Next base: position 7,703 of record JAMLIA010000003.1, read on the forward strand.
CCGGCGAGGAATTCCGACTTCTCGATGGACGTCGTGCCGACCAGGGTCGGCTGGCCCTTCTCGGCCGCCGCCTTGATCTCGCGGACGATGGCCCGGTACTTCTCCTCGGCCGTGCGGTAGACCTCGTCATCCTCGTCGAGACGCTGGATCGGCAGGTTGGTGGGCACCTCCACGACTTCCAGGCCGTAGATGTTGCCGAATTCCTCGGCCTCGGTGGAGGCCGTTCCGGTCATGCCGGCGAGCTTGTCGTACATACGGAAGTAGTTCTGGAACGTAATGGTGGCTTCGGTCACGTTTTCGCGCTGGACACGAACGCCTTCCTTGGCCTCAATCGCCTGATGAAGTCCCTCGGAATAACGGCGACCTGCCATCTTGCGCCCGGTGAACTCGTCAACAATGACGACCTCGCCGTCCTCGATCATGTAGTCCTTGTCGCGATGGAAGAGCGCCTGGGCCTTGAGGGCCTGCTCGAGGTAGTGCGTGAGATCCTGATAACGATCGTCATAGATACTTGCGCCGTCAGGGATCTCGAGAATCTGCTCGACCCGGTCGATGCCATCTTCGGTGAGTGTCACCGATCTGCGCTTCAGGTCGATCTCGTAATGACGCTCTTGCCGCAGCTGGCGGACGATCTGAGCGAACTGGTAGTAGCGGTCAACCGCTTCGTCGCCAGGGCCCGAGATGATGAGCGGTGTGCGCGCCTCGTCGATCAGGATGTTGTCGACTTCGTCGACGATCGCGTAATGCAGGTCACGCTGAACGCAATAGCGAATATCGGGTGCCATGTTGTCGCGGAGGTAGTCGAAGCCGAACTCGTTGTTCGTCCCGTAGGTGATGTCGCAGTTGTATGCCTCAGCGCGCTCAACAGGGCGCAGCCGCTCCAGGCGCGGATCCTCGTTCGGGTATTCAGGATCGTAGACGAAGGCTTCGTCGTGCTGGATGCAGCCAACGGTCAGACCCAGCGCGTGGTAGATCTGGCCCATCCACTGCGTGTCACGCTTGGCCAGGTAGTCGTTCGGCGTTACCAGGTGGCAGCCCTTGCCCTCGAGTGCGTTCAATGCAAGTGCGAGCGCGGATGTCTGGGTCTTGCCTTCGCCGGTGCGCATCTCGGCGATCTTGCCCTGATGCAGGACGACGCCGCCCATGATCTGAACATCGAAGTGACGCTGTCCAAGTGTTCGACGGGTTGCCTCGCGAGTTGCTGCGAACGACTCCGGCAGGATGTCGTCGAGCTCATCTCCGGCGGCGAGCTGTGATCTGAAGTGGTCCGAGATTCCGGCCAGCTCCTCATCAGAAAGGGCACGGTACTCGTCTTCAAGCGCGTTGACTTCATCGGCGATCGATCGTAGCGTGTTCAACGCTTTGTCGTTTGAGGAGCCGAGGACTCTTTTTAGCAGGGATCTCATGTGGTGATTCTCCGACGTCAATAGCAGTTGCGGGAGGTACGTCCGACATTTCGGTCGGTCGGTCGGCAATTCATGTGGTCGACTGAAGCTCGGACCTCTTGCCGCACAACCTCGTCATTTTACTATAACCACCATGCCGAACTGTGGTTATTAGCAAGGGCCAACAGGGGGATGAACATGCGCGAAGAGGATTTGCAGCGACCCGAGCTCACCAGCTATCTCAAGTACGAGGAGATGGTTGCGCTCCTGAAGAACTGGGCTGACGCATACCCCCGCTGGATTTCGCTTACGGTCATTGGACATTCGGCGGAGGGGCGCGAACTGTTCGTGGCGACGGTCTCGGACCATGAGTCGGGAAAGCACGGTGGCGTCGACAAGCGCCCGGCGATCTGGGTCGATGCCAACCACCACGCCGGCGAAGTCATCGGCGGGGCCGTGGCGCTGGGGACCATCTGGTCACTTATCCAGCGGTCCGAAGCCGGCGAGAATATGCTGGAGGACACCACCTGGTACGTTCAACCGCGCATCGCGCCGGATGGCGTCGAGGTGTATCTGACCACACCGCACAAATTGCGATCTGCACCGATCGACTATCCAACTGCTGGTCCGCAATCCGGACTTCATCCGGCGGATATCGACGGCGACGGCGTGATCACGCAGATGCGCGTGCCCGACAGCGATGGCGAGTGGCGTGTTTCCGAGCTGGATCGACGATTGATGGTCCGTCGGATGGATGAAGACGATCCTGACGCTGTGTACTATCGGCTGTTTCCCGAGTCTGAACTGGTTGGCGAGGCGTCATCACCATTGACTGTGGCACCGGCTCGTTGGGGGCTGGACTTCAATCGGTCATATCCGCATAACTGGCAGCCAGACTACAAGCAGCAGGGTGCCGGGCCATACCCGCTCTATCCGCCGGAGACGCGCGCGAACGTTGACTGGATCGTGAGCCATCCGAATATTTGCCTCGTCGTCTCGTATCACACATTTGGCGGCTTCTCGTTTCGGCTGCCGTCCAGTCAGCCGGCAGCAGCGTATCGACATAACGATCTCGGCGGTGATTACGCGGTCCTCTGCCAGCGCTTCACCGACATGACTGGCGGGCCGACGATCCAGTCGTACGATGAGGAGCACCAGATTGCTCGCTTCGGCTCATTGATGGACTGGGCCTATAACCAGCACGGCTTGTATGGGTGGGTTCCTGAATTGTGGGACAACTGGCTGGCGGCTGGTGTTGATCGACGCGATGACCCAGACACTTTCCATGGAGAGCGTGACGAAGAGGAGCAAGCGGCGTTATTGGCCTGGAACGATGCGGCTCTTGGCGGCGAGGGTTTCGTCGATTGGCATGAATTCGATCACCCAGAGTTGGGGCCGGTGGAGATTGGCGGCTGGACCTACAAGTACACGCATCAAAATCCTCCCGGCTCATTCGTTCCACCCATCGCCGCATCCCACATTCGCTGGACCGATCATCTGGCGTCGTCACTCCCGCGCATCGATTTCAGTGAAGTGACGACCGAAGAGATTGGCGAGAATCTCTGGCGGGTGACGGCAGAAGTAACGAACCAGTCTTTTCTACCGACCAACATCTCGCAGCAGGCCATTGACGTCCGGCGCGCAGATCCGGTGAAGATCGAACTGCGGCTGGCAACCGGTGAAGTGCTGGATGGTGGACGGCGCAGTGTTGGCCACCTTGCCGGGCGCGGAGCAGCGTCGAATCGTCCGTGGGAGGATCCGAAGCCGTCACGAAACGTGGCCAGAGTCTCGTGGATAGTGAAGGGCAGCCCGTCAGGAACCGTTGTGGCGTGGTCGAACAAGACCGGAACGATCGAGAGTAGCCTCGGTGCAACAGAGCAAGCTGTTTGACGGCGGCGAAGAGCCGGAAAAGGTAAAGCGACTGGAAGACGATCCGAGCTTTCCGAGCAGGGTCTATCGACTGGCGCTCCAGATTCCGAGCGGGAAAGTGACGACCTACGGCACGATCGCGGCGGTCCTGGGCGACCGCCGTGGTGCCCGCATGGTTGGCTGGGCGATGTCGAGCTGTCCGCCCGAAGTGTCGGAGATCGCGCATCGCGTGGTCAATCGCTACGGTGAGCTCAGCGGCGGCTGGGCATGGGGGCATCCGGATGTCATGCGGCAGCTGCTCATTGATGAGGGCGTCACGTTTGTCGGTGAGTACCAGGTCGACCTGGACAAGCACCTGTGGATACCACCGATGGAGGACTCCGACGAGCCGCCGGATGTCTGAGTTGCCCTGTTATACTCGCGCAGACGGAGAGGAGAGCCTCGATGAATGCTCGAGACGGACTTGAACGCATCCGCGAGCGCCTCGTCGAGAGTGCGGCTCATCCTGACACAGTGGCGCTACTCGACGAAATGATCAAGCGCGCCTCAGTTCCAGGTGCCGAGCGCGCGCAAGCCTCACAGGCGCAACTCGTACGGATGCTGACGCGTACCCCGGCGGCAACCAACAACTTCGAAGTCTATAACGACCTTGTGCGGCTCGAAGCAGAGGTTGAAGAAACCGCTGCGCGCCGTGCTGCTGAAGTTGCGGCCGAGGCCGACCGGCCAGTGCCGAAGAGCAAGAAGTACTACAAGCAGCTGAAGGACCGTGAGAAGCGCGGAGCCTGAGCGACTTCCGGCTGGGTGGGGAAGGATGATGCACGGTGGCTATTCCCGGAGACCGCGTTGCGGCTGCGGCGGAAGAACGCGTCGATCAAACGCTCGCGCTCCTGAAGACGCTCGTCGAGCTCGAGTCGCCTTCGAGTGAGAAGGCTGCGGTCGACAAGCTCATTGACTGGCTGCAGGCAGAGATCGAACGACGCGGCGGTTCCATTGAACGTTTGCCACAAAGCGACTGGGGTGACTTGATCGTCGCCCGGTTCGACGGAAGCCGCGACGGCCAACTGCAAGTCATGACGCACATCGACACGGTCTGGCCGATCGGCACGATCGATCGACTGCCCTGGCGGCAGGACGGCGACAAGATCCACGGACCGGGCATTTACGACATGAAGGCATCCGCCGCAATGATGCTGACGGCGCTGGACATCCTTCACGATCTGAATGCCACACATCGCACAATCGTCTGGACAATCAACACCGAAGAAGAGGTCGGCTCGCCAGTGTCGCGACCGGTGCTCGAATCGGTTGCGAGCGAATCGACGTGCGTGCTGTGCCTGGAGCCGCCGGTGCCGCCCGACGGTGCGCTCAAGACCGAGCGCAAGGGCGTCGGGATGTTCACGATGGAGATTGAGGGTCGCGCGGCACACGCGGGAGCCGACCATCAGTCGGGCGTTAGCGCCGTCGAGGAGCTCGCGCGGCAGATCCAGCGATTGCACGCGCTGACGGACTATGGCAAAGGGACGACCGTCAACGTCGGCGTGGCAGAGGGCGGAACGAAGCGCAACGTCGTTGCTGCCTATGCGCGCGCAGAGATCGATCTAAGGGTCACGTCGTTGGCCGAGGCAGATCGAGTAGTGCCGCAAGTTCTTGATTCGACATCACTCGTCGGCGGAACGACGGTGCGCATCAATGGCGATATGAACCGCCCGCCGATGGAGCGGACCGACGCGATTATTGCAGCGTTCGAGCGCGCTCGTGAGATTGGCCAATCGATCGGGCAGGAGCTCAAGGAAGCGTCGACCGGCGGTGGTTCGGATGGAAACTTCACCGCTGCGATCGGCGCGACGACGCTGGACGGGCTTGGATGCCCGGGTGATGGTGGTCATGCCGACACGGAGCATATCCTTCGATCGGCGATCGGACCGCGCACCGCATTGATCACCGCGTTACTGGCCGGCCTGTAGCGGCCAGGGCAACGAGCGTTGTTCTATTTGAGGGGAGCTGGGGATGACGATTACGCCAGACCACTATGCGGAGCAATTGCCGCGAACATTGGGCCGGTACTCGCCGGTGATTGTCGACCACGCTGAAGGGTCGTATGTCTGGGGACACGACGGACGGAAGTACCTGGACTTCACTTCGGGTATCGCCGTCACCAACACTGGCCACAGCCACCCGGCGGTGGTGAAGGCTATTCAGGAGCAAGCCGCCAAGATCATTCACGCGCAGGCCAATATCCTGATTCACAAGCCGATGATTGACCTGATGGAAGAGATCCGGGCGACGATGCCGTCGCAGCTCGACGGTGTGTTCTTCTCCAACAGCGGCGCTGAGGCAATCGAGGCTGCCGTCAAGCTGGCGAAGATCGCAACTGGCAGACCAGCAATCGTCGCATTCAAGGGCGCGTTCCACGGTCGCACGCATCTGGCCATGGCGCTGACGACATCACGCGTGAAGATGCGCGGCCATTATGAGCCGCTTGTGCCGTCGATCTATCACACGCCGTTCCCGTACCCGTTCCGGAATCCCTACAGTGGTGATCCGACAGATGCCTGCATCTACGAACTTGAGCGCTTGTTCGAGACGACGGTGATGCCCGATGATGTCGCGGCCATCATCGTTGAGCCGATCCAGGGTGAGGGCGGCTACATTGTCCCGCCGGACAACTTTCTGGGTCGTGTCCGCGAGATCTGCGACAAGCACGGCATTTTGCTGATCGCTGACGAGATTCAGACGGGTGTTGGACGCACCGGCAAGTGGTGGGGCTTCGAGCATTCGAACATCGTGCCGGACATCGTAGCTGTGGCGAAGGGTATTGCCAGCGGCCTGCCGCTAAGCGCCATCGTCGCATCGCGTGAGACGCTGAACGCCTGGGCGCCGGGATCGCACGGCGGCACATTCGGCGGCAACGTGGTTGCATGTGCAGCTGGCGTCGCGACGTTCCGTGCCATCCGTGAGGAAGGCATGATCGAGAACACTGTCGCGATGGGCAAGCGTCTCGTTGATGGACTCGATCGGATCGCCGAGCGAAACCCGCTGATCGGCGATGTACGTGGCAAGGGACTGATGGTCGCAGCCGAGTTCGTCACGTCATCAGGCAAGCCGAACCCGGACGCCGTGAACAAGGTCATTGCCAACGGCATCGAGAACGGCGTGCTGCTGTTGACTGCCGGTGGATGGGATCAGGCAATCCGCATCATCCCGCCGCTGAATGTTAGCGCCGACGAGATTGACGAGTTCCTGACGGTCTTCGAATCCGCCGCCGGGTCAGCGCGCTAGCAGCCAGACACTTCAAAAGGGGGCCGGCACTTATTGCCGGTCCCTTGTTGTTGCTCATCGTCTGCATCAGGATGCGTCTGAGAACTCGCCGGGGCAGCAGATGTTCTCGCGTTCACCATCGGCCAAAAGCTCATACAGGCGGAGCATCGCCGGCCCGACGGAAAACCATGAGAACCGAATCGCTGCCTGCCGCGCACCGACCTGCAGCGAGGATCGCAGCCCTGGATCGCGAACGACCCGCGACAATGCGGATGCAAAGGCGCGCGGATTCTGTGGAGGAACGAGCAGGCCGCTCCGTCCGTCCTCGACCGTGAAATTCAATCCACCGGCTCGCGACGCGACGACCGGCAGACCGCACCCCATTGCTTCAACGGCCACCAGCCCGAACGATTCGTAGCGCGATGGGACCGCGCAGACGGTCGCGGCTGCGTAATAATCCGGCAGCAGATCCTGCGGCTGAGAGCCGTGGAAGAGGACATCATCGGCAATGCCGAGCTCGTTCGCGCGCTGCATTAGCTGTTGAAGTTGCGGGTCCGGTTGCCCATCCTCATAGGTTCCGCCGATGAACACCAGCTTCGGCGGCAGATCTGGCCACGGCTCATTTCGCAGGAGCGCGAACGAGTCGAGCAGCGTGTCGATGCCTTTCATCGGATCGATTCGCCCAATGAAGAGTACCAGCGGATTATCCGGCAGACCGAGCCGACGGCGCGCACTCATCGGATCTACCGGGTGAAAGCGCTTGAGGTCGACTCCGGGCGGGATGATGCAGATCTTCTCGTTGCTGCCGCCCATGCGCCAGACCATTTCGGCGCGCTCGTCCGGATTCGGCGCGATGATGTGATCGAGCACATCAAGCAATTGCCGCTCCACCTGAACGCGGACGGCAGACTCGCTGACGCCGTTGGAATAGACGGCGTTCTTCAACAGCGCGAGCGTATGGAACGTGTGGACAGTCGGAGCCATCCAGTAGCGCTGAAGAAGATGTGATGCCCAGCCCGACAGCCAGTAGTGACTGTGGACGACGTCATACCGCACTCCTTCACGCAGTGAAAAGAGGGCGCATTGATTCGCAAAGTCCGGCAGGTAGCAAAAGACTTCGTCCTTTGGCAGGTCCGCAGCTGGACCAGCGTCGATAGTTACGAGTCGGACGCGATCTGCGATGTCAACGGCTTCTGGTGTGTGAGGGTCCGAACGGCGAGTGAATATGTCGACGTCGACGCCCTGCCGACCGAGCTCTGTCGCCAGCTCCCGGACGTGGACATTCATGCCGCCGGCGTCCTTGCCGCCCAGCGTTGCGACTGGCGAGGTGTGGACGCTCAGCATCGCGACCCGGTTAACAGTCGACGTATGAGTCGCGACGCCAGGATTTTCGACGGTTGTCGGCAGGTCGGTCAGCCAGCTCATCGTAATTCCGCCGAATCCGGACGCAAAAAAAGGACAGCCCTGATAGGCTGTCCCGTGTGTACAGAGATGCGGGGCAGTCGCTCAATATCGCTGGACGACGCAAAGCGCTGCATCCAGGTGCGGAACCAGTGTGGCCGCAGAACCGATGGACATGAGCCTGGTGGTATGTGCGCGAACCAGTCCAGCATCATTCCGGCTGATGTCCTAACACCTGCTCAACACCGGATCACGCCGCTCGGCGACCCGATACGACCTACAACAACCGGCTGCGATCGATATTCCCGGATCGCAAATCACGCGAGCTCTGGTTCCAGGACGCCGAAGCCGCCGTCTTGCCGACGGTACAGCACGCTCATACGACTGCTGTCCGGATTGTAGAAGACGAAGAAGTCGTGGCCCAGCAGTTCCATCTGCTCGATGGCCTCGGCGGTATCCATTGGCATCACATCGAATCGCTTGGTGCGGACAACCATTTCGGCGTCGGAATCTTGCTCGTCCACCCCAGGGTCAACACCTACTGTCGCGTCGGTCTGAATCTGGTCCGCTGCCAGCTGACCAAGGCCAACGGCAGAGCGCCGGTCACGCTTCGTGCGCCGATCGTGGAAGCGGCGGATCTGGCGGGCCATCTTGTCCGTCACCAGATCGACTGCGGCCGTGATGTCGCTGTTGCGCTCCTCGGCGCGCAGCACGGCCTGCTTCGTCGCGATGGTGAACTGGGCGATGTACTTCTGCGTCGGATTGTGGTGCGCCTCGCGTCGGATCTCAAACTTGGCGTCAACGATGCGCTCGTTGACCTTGTCGAGCTTGGCAACACGCTTCTCTATGTACTCGCGTGTGTCGTCGTTCAGCTTGAGGTTATGCGTCTTGATTTGAATTTCCACGACATCTCCTCCTTTTCGCAGTCGCGAACGGCTTCGCGGCGGAAGCGGCGCCCGCGGAGGGATTCGAACCCCCGACACAGGGCTTAGGACGCCCCTGCTCTATCCCCTGAGCTACGCGGGCCGGATTCTGCTATTCCGAAAGACATCGTGGCGCGCGTTGAGTTGCGTGGTGCCATGTGTTTCGTGCAGCGCGTTTGCACGAGCATTCCGGATATGAATCTTACCGCGTTTCCTCGCGTCACGGCCGCGACCAGATTGATATAGTGAGGTGGCATTGATAGAATTCGGCGGTCAGCGGGGAGTGGCGCAGCCCGGTTAGCGCGCCGCGTTCGGGACGCGGAGGTCGGAGGTTCAAATCCTCTCTCCCCGACCATTCACTAGCGTGAGAGACGAGGAGCGGATATCCGCTCCTCGTTGTGCGTCCATCTCCCGGACATATCTGCATCGGAGGTTGTGGTGAGCGATCGTCAGTCCTGGCCCGAAACTTGCCTTCGGTGCATACGCTGCTGGCAGATGCGCGAATTCGCAAATCGGCAGCAGGTCTCACTGATGAGGTTCTGACGAACATCCTCCGTAGAAGCCTGGAAGTTGAGCGTGCTGCCATCCTGGGTGGTGCCCAGCCGAACGATGATCTTGTGCAGTCAATGGTGGCTGAAGTTGAGCTGATCAGTGGCGCGCGGACATCTCACGTCATCAACGGCAGCGGCGTCGTCATCCAGACAAACCTCGGTCGAGCGCCCGTGTCGTTGGCAACCGCGCGTGCGATGGCAGGCGTCGCCTCGGCCTATGTCGCGCTCGAAACGGATCTGGCGACGGGAAAGCGCGGCGGGCGGGGGCGCGAGGTCGAGGCGCTCATGCGTGCGCTCACTGGTGCGGAGCGGACCCTGGTCGTCAATAACAACGCAGCAGCAGTCATGCTGGTGCTGGCGACGCTCGCCGTAGACAAGCAGGTAATCGTCTCGCGCGGCGAGGCGGTCGAGATCGGCGGCGGATTCCGTATTCCTGACGTGCTGCGTCAGAGCGGCGCTCATCTCGTCGAGGTCGGGACGACGAATCGTACTTACGCGCGGGACTACGCAGCAGTGATCAATGACGAAACGGCGGCGATCCTGCGCGTGCATGCCAGCAATTTCGCGGTGCTGGGTTTCACCGCGCGTCCTGAATTGAGCGAGCTCGCCGATCTGAGCCGCGCGCACGGCGTCGCGTTGATTGAAGATGTTGGGAGTGGCTGCCTCCTCGCCACGGAGGCCTACGGACTCGATCACGAGCCGACGCTCGGCGAGAGTATCAGTGCCGGCGTGGATCTCGTCTGCGCGTCAGGAGACAAGCTGCTCGGCGGACCGCAGGCCGGCCTGATTATGGGATCGACCGAGATGGTCGGTCGCGTTGCGCGCCATCCGATGGCGCGTGCCCTCCGAGCTGACAAGTCCTGCCTGACCGGCATCGCCGAGACATTGCGGCACTACGCTCGCGGCGAGGCCGAGCAGGAGATCCCCGTTTGGTGGTCGATGTCGCGAACGGCGGACTGGCTCGAAGAGCGTGCAGGTGGCTGGGCAGCGGCACTCGGAAACGGCGCAAAGGTCGTTCCGACTCAGTCAGTTGTGGGCGGTGGTTCACTGCCGGGCAAGACGCAGCCGTCATTTGGCATAGCGCTGCATTCTGCGCATCACACATCAGATCAACTGGCAATGCTCTTGCGAACCGGCAGCCAGCCTGTCGTTCCCCGCATCATCGATGACACGGTCGTCGTTGATGCGCGAACAGTGCTGGCCACGGAAGACTCCGCACTGCTCGCTGCGATTCAGGCCGTCCTTGCAAACGCCGGTAGCGCCTAGCGCGCGCCGACCGGCTCGCTGCGCAGATCCTTAAAATACGGGCTCTGGCTCGGTGCGAAGGATGTGCGCTGTGTCGCAAGCTCGCTCATGCGCTGGGTATATTCAGCCACAAGCACCGCATCTCCAGCCTTCTTTGCCTGCTCAAGCTCGGCGCGCACCTGCCGTAATCTTTCGTCGTGCCGCATCCGGGCCAGGCGACGGATTGCGTTCGGAATCTCCAGCGAAGGCGGTCGCGGCGGACCGCCCGGCGCGGATTCCAGGCTGTCGTGGAGCTCGACGGCATATTCCATCAACTCAATGGGAAGCGCGCCGAGCATTGCGTCGTAGCTCGCTCCCGACTCAAGGAGCTGGTCGAGGATGGTGCGGTGGCGTCCGTCCAGCACGTCCTCGCGCCGCAGAGACGGCAGTTCCGTCGCGCCAGCTTGCGGGAAGTTCAGGATCAGGCTGACGAGATAGCGCTCCGGATCGCTGGCGTTTGGACGATCGCTCACGCCTCGTTCCGGCGTTGGGCGAGTGGCGGTAGTGCGCGATGGCTGCGAGCGTGAGCGACGGAGCATGGCCCGGCGCACCTCTTCGTCGGGATATTCCAAAAGACGGGCGGTCATGCCGACGTAGTGGGTGAGGACGTCCGGATCGCCGATTTCATCGAGGATCGGGATAGCGACCTCTCGGAGCGCTTTCGCACGCTCCATCGGCGACCGATCGATGTCGGCAAGCGCGTGAGTCAGGTAGTACTCAACCAGCGGTGCTGCATTTCGCAACACATCCGGCCATTGGTCGGCGTGGCTGCGAATGAACTCGTCAGGGTCTTTGCCCTCCGGCAGCACGACGATTCGGATCTCAGCGCCGATCGTTCGTTCGAATCGCACCATCTGGTTCGGGCGCACGTCCGCGCGCTCGTCGTCTGCAAACGACTCGCGCATTGCGTCGATACCGCGAAGCGTCGCCATCTGTCCGGCGGTGTCCGCGTCGAGTGAGAGGTAGACGCGATCGAGATAGCGCCGAATAGATGCAACCTGATTTGGTGTGACGGCGGTGCCCATCGAGGCGACGACATTATCGTAGCCGAACTGATGGGCAGCAATGGCATCCATATAGCCCTCGACGATAACCATGCTTCGCTCGCGGCGGATCGAGTCGTAGGCCTTATCGAGCGCGTAGAGAACCGAGCGCTTGTCGAAGATCGGCGATTGCGGTGAGTTCAGATACTTCGGCTTCTCGTCACCGAGTGCACGCGCGCCGAACCCGATCGTCTGTCCGTCGCGATTGCGAATCGGGAACATCACGCGGTTGCGAAACCGGTCGTAGGTGCGCCCCGATGTCTCATGCTGAGACAACAATCCCGCTGTCAACAACTCTTCCTCACTCGCCGAGCGGGCCAGGAAGTGTGACTTCAGCGCGTCGAATGAATTGGGCGCGAAGCCGAGACCGAACTTGTCGGCGGTCGCACGGTCAAGCCCGCGCCGTTCGAGGAGCGCACGCGCCTCCTGCGCCGCCGGGGAGGTCCACAAGAGGTTGGCGAAGTACGCCGCTGCCCGTTCATTCAGCTCGATGAGGCGATCTCGTTCGCGATCCCGTGCCGGATCGGCCTGTGTCTGTCGGCGACTCTCAAGCTCAACGCCAGCGCGGTCTGCGAGTTGTCGAAGGGCGTCGCGAAAGTCGAGATTTTCCGTATCCATGACATAGGTGAAGATGTCGCCGCTCTTCCCGCAGCCAAAGCAGTGGTACGACTGCGACTCCGGGTAGACGACGAATGACGGTGACTTCTCGTCGTGGAACGGGCAGAGTCCCTTGAAGCTCCGGCCAGCCTGACGCAACTGCACCGAGGAGCCGATCAGGTCGACGATGTCTACGCGTTCTTTGATTGTTTCGATTGATCCACCGGCCATAATCAGTGCTCCTCAGGGGATGGGAGAAATAGCGTGGTATAGGTGTTCACGGCGTAGCGGTCGGTCATGCCGGAGATGATGTCAGCAACCCGTCGCTCGACGCTTTCGCCAACCAGCGATGGTGCAAAGACTTCCGGCGCTTCGTCAGCGTTCGCGACATAATACTCGAACAGCGCTTCGATCATCTGCTCGGCCTGCTTCGTGGCTGCTCGTCTGTTCACCGGGTGGTAGACGCGTTCAAACAGGAACGTGCGCATTTCGTCTGCCGCAGCCAGGATACCGTCGCTCATCTGAATCACCTGTCTGCCGTCGGCAGGTGAGGCGAGGAACGGGCGCGAGTTGACGATGACATCATGGACCAGCGTATCAATGCGTTGACTATGCGATGTGCCCAGTGTTTGTCCAACGAACTCCGGCAAGTCGTGTGCGTCGATCAATCCGGCGCGAACGGCGTCATCGAAATCATGGTTGATGTAGGCGATGCCGTCCGAGATCTTCACGATCTGCGCTTCAGCTGTGGCAGGCGTCCCGGCCATCTCGCCGGCAATGCCCGCTTCCGGCTTTGAATGGCGCAGGATACCGTCGCGGGTGTCGTTGGTGAGGTTCAGCCCAGCTCCGTCTTTCTCCAGGCGATCGACGACGCGAAGGCTCTGCTCATTGTGCCGGAAGCCGGGGAACATCCGCGCCAACGCGCGCTCGCCGGTATGCCCGAACGGCGTATGTCCCAAATCGTGCCCGAGCCCGATCGCCTCGGTGAGGTCCTCGTTCAGGTCGAGCGCGCGGGCGATAGTCCGGGCGATCTGCGTCACTTCCAGCGTATGCGTCATCCGCGTCCGGACATGGTCGCCGCTCGGTGAGAGAAACACCTGTGTCTTGTGCTTCAGGCGGCGGAATGCTTTCGAATGCAGGATTCGATCGCGATCGCGCTGATACGCCGTCCGTACGTCCGACTCATCCTCGGCTTGCGGACGTGTTGCGAGATCGGCCCGCGCCGCTGCTGGCGCGAGCCATTCGCGTTGTCTGGCTTCAAGAGTCTGGCGTACGTTCACTGTGAATCCGATCCGCCGATACGATTTGATCACAGTGTACGTACAGTCAGGCTGGACGTCCAGTGATCAGCGATCGCGCTCGGCGTCTCCGAGAGCTGCCTGCGCAGCAGCAAGACGGGCGACGGGAACGCGGAACGGTGAGCAGGAGACGTAGTTCAGTCCGGCCTCGTGGCAGAAAGCCACGCTATCCGGATCGCCGCCGTGCTCGCCGCAGATGCCCAGCTTGATGTCGGGTCGCGTTGAGCGTCCACGTTCGGTTGCGATCTCCACCAGCTCGCCAACTCCTTCGCGGTCGAGCGTGACGAACGGATCGCGCGCGAGGATGCCGCTCTCGACGTACATCGGCAGGAAGCGTCCGGCATCGTCGCGGCTCAATCCGAATGCGGTCTGCGTCAGGTCGTTCGTGCCAAATGAGAAGAACTCGGCTTGCTCGGCGATCTTATTGGCAGTCAGCGCTGCACGCGGCAACTCGATCATCGTCCCGACCGAGTATTCGACGGTGACGCCCGTCTCCTCGAAGGTCTCCTTCGCGGCGGCATCGACGACAGCACGCTGGCGCTTGAGCTCCTCGACATCGCCGACGAGCGGAATCATGATCTCAGGATGAACGGCTATGCCGTCGCGCTGGCAGTTCACTGCCGCATTGAAGATTGCGCGTGCCTGCATATCGGTGATCTCCGGGTAGGAAATCCCGAGTCGGCAACCGCGGTGTCCGAGCATTGGGTTGGCTTCGCGGAGTGCAGCGGTCTTGTTGCGCACTTGCTCGACGGTGATCCCGGTGTCGCGGGCGAGCGCTTCAATATCCTGATCGGTGTGCGGCAGGAACTCATGCAGTGGCGGGTCGAGCGTGCGGATCGTCACAGGGAAGCCGTCCATTGCTCGGAAGATGCCCTCGAAATCCTCCTGCTGCATCGGCAGCAGCTGGTCGAGCGCTGCCTGGCGTTCTGCTGCATCGGACGCCATGATCATCTGACGCATCGCTTGAATGCGATCACCTTCGAAAAACATGTGCTCTGTGCGGCACAGCCCGATACCTTCGGCACCGAGCTCGCGTGCCTTCTGGGCATCTCCCGGCGTGTCGGCGTTTGCCCGAATGCCGAGGCGGCGGATGTCGTCGGCCCACGCCAGCAGCGTCGCAACACTGCCGCCCACGTTCGGCTCAATGGTCGGCACCTCGCCAAGCATGACCCGTCCGCTCGCGCCATCGATTGTGATGAAGTCACCCTCGTTGAGTACGCGGCCGGCAACGCCGATCGTCCCGGCACGATAGTCAATGTCGAGCGAGCCGCAGCCTGCGACACACGGCTTGCCCATACCGCGTGCGACGACTGCCGCGTGGGACGTCATGCCGCCGCGTGCAGTCAGAACCGCCTGCGCGGCGACCATGCCGTGGAAGTCTTCTGGCGAAGTCTCGATGCGGACGAGGATGACCCGTTCGCCACCGTCGCCGAGGCGCTTGGCGTCATCTGCGTCGAAGACGATCTTGCCGGTCGCTGCTCCCGGGCTGGCCGGCAGGCCGACCGCGAGGACTTCTGGTGTGTACGACGGATCGATCATTGGATGCAGCAATTGATCGAGCTGGGCTGGTTCGACGCGCTGGACAGCCTCTTCCTTGGAAATCAGCCCCTCATCAACCATCTCGACGGCGATGTTGACTGCCGCCTGACCGGTGCGCTTGCCAGTGCGTGTCTGAAGCATGAACAGTCGGCCATTCTGAATGGTGAACTCGACGTCCTGCATGTCGCGATAGTGCAACTCAAGGCGGCTGGTGATGCTCTTGAACGATGACCAGGCATCCGAGAAGGCCGGCAACGTGCCCATCTCGGCGATCGGCTGAGGCGTTCTGACACCTGCCACAACATCTTCGCCCTGCGCATTCACCAGGAATTCGCCGAATATCCCTTGCTCGCCCGTGGCGGGATTGCGCGTGAACGCAACGCCGGTCGCGCTGTCGTCGCCCAGATTGCCGAAGACCATTGCCTGCACATTAACGGCTGTACCGAGGTCGTGCGCGATGTGATTTTGATTTCGATAGGCGATGGCACGCCGGTTATTCCATGAGCTGAAGACCGCCTCGACAGCGCCACGTAGTTGTGTCCAAGGGTCTTGCGGGAATTCGGAGCCGGCGTCGCGAATTACGATCTGCTTGAATGTTTCGACCAGGCCCTTAAGCGAATCTGCCGAGAGTTCATGGTCGAGTGTGACACGAGTCTGCCGCTTCAGCGCGTCGATCGCGTCCTCGAAGTGGTCGCTGTCGACGTCCATGACGACCTTGGCGTACATCTGGATCAGACGGCGGTAGCAGTCCCAGGCGAAACGCTCGTCGGCGCTCTCTGCCAGGCCAACAACGGTCTCGTCGTTCAAACCGAGGTTGAGGATCGTATCCATCATGCCTGGCATCGAGAACTTTGCGCCAGACCGCACCGAAACCAGGAGCGGGTTCGCCGAATCGCCGAACGATCTACCGATCTGCTCTTCGATGGTCTGGATTCCGGCTCGCGCTTCGTCCCACAGTCCGTCAGGGAATGTTTCGTCCGACGCTAGATAGGCGCGGCAAGCGTCGGTCGTAATCGTGAATCCGGGAGGAACCGGCAGGTCGAGGCTGGTCATTTCGGCAAGGTTTGCGCCCTTGCCACCAAGGAGGTCCTTGTTGGATCCGTCGCCCTGGTCAAACCGCGATACCCACTGTGCCATCGGCTACCTCCCTTATTCCTGGTCGACCGTGAGATTGGCGAGACTCCCCATCAACCGCTTTTCCCCATGTCGCTTGAACTGGACCGTGATTTCCTGATCGTCGTTGCGATCCGCGACCTGCACCACGACACGTCCCCGAACTTCTGCGTGGAATACGCGCTGCCCCGCCGATACCCGGGTATAGACCGGCGCTGCGGCGGGCTGAGCAACGAGCAACTTTCGCGTCGCGGGTCGCGTCGGTTCGTGCGATCGACTGCCTGCCGCCAGTGTACTCGCTGGAATTGCAGTCAGAAATGACGATGGCTCAGATGGCTCTGTACCGCCGAACCGGGAACGGCGAAACGCGTGCGTCAGATATAAGCGCTCTTTCGCCCGTGTGATTCCGACGTAGAGCAGTCTGCGCTCTTCTTCGAGCATGGCCGGGTTCTCGGTGATCGAGCGTTGGTGCGGGATCAAACCTTCTTCAACGCCGGTGAGGAAGACGACCGGAAACTCCAGTCCCTTCACTGCATGGAGCGTGATGAGTGTGACTTTCTCGTGCGCATCCTCGATCGTATCGGCATCACTCACTAGTGCGACTTCGGACAGGAACGTTGTCAATCGTGTCTCAGGTGGCTCATCATCGAACCGCTCAATGTTCGAGCGCAATTGCTGGAGGTTCTCCCAGCGCGACATCGCTTCTTCGTCGCCGGACTCGAAATAGCCGAGATAGCCGGTATCTTCCAGTGCCCGGTCGAATAGCTCGCTGAGGAGCGCGGTCGGTTCGAGATCGCGCAGGACGTCGAGGCGCTCACGCATTGCCGTCAGGAGTTTTGTCGCGCGCGACGAGAGCGGCGGTCCGTCGGCACTGCCGATGGCATCAAGCGCTGCGCCCGTGCCGGCAGCTCGCGCCTGGCTCCACTGCTCGATATCGGACAGCGTCTTCGCGCCGATGCCGGCTCCGACAGGGAACTCGGCGACCACGCGCTGAAATGCGGCGTAATCATCCGGGTTTGAAATCAGGCGCAGGAGTGCGAGTGCGTCTTTGATCTCCTTGCGCTCGTAGAAGCGCGTGCCACCAATGAGCTGATAGGGGATCGTGGCGCGGATCATCGCCTCTTCGATCGGTCGGCTCTGCCAGTTGGTTCGGTACAGCACGGCGATGTCGCTGCCGCGGTACTTGCCTTCGGTGGTCAGCCGCTGGATCTCTTCGACGACGAACCGCGCTTCTTGCTGTTCGTCGAAACACTCTCTGAGTGTAATCTTCTCGCCCGCTTTGTTTGAAGTCCGCAGCTTCCGGTCGATCCGCTGGACGTTCTCACGAATCACTGCGTCAGCAGCGGTGAGGATGTCCGGTGTCGAACGATAGTTCTCTTCAAGATGGATCTCGATAGCGTCGGGAAAATCTTCTTTGAACGTCAGGATGTTGCGGATATCCGCAGCACGCCAACCGTAAATCGACTGATCCGGGTCGCCGACGACGCAGAGATTGCGATGCTCGGCGGCCAGCTCCTTCACCAGCAAATACTGGATGCGGTTAGTGTCCTGATATTCGTCGACCAGGACATAGTGGTAGCGCTGGCGGAGCGCGCTGAGCGCTTCCGGCGATTCGTGCAGGAGTCGTAGCGTCATCGACAACAAATCATCGAAGTCGAGCGCTTTGCGGCGCAGCAATGTCTGCTGATAAATCGGGTAGATCCGGGCCACTACCTCTTCAAAATAGCTCTCAACCGAGTCGGTGAACTCTGTTGGGCCGACGTTGTGGCTCTTTGAACGCGAGATCGTGCTGAGTACGGCCCGAGGCGCGAAATGCTTTGGGCTGATATCCAGTTGATCCATCGCTGACTTGACCGCGTTCATCTGGTCGCCATCATCGTAGATGACGAACCGCGGATCGATTCCGATGTGTTGACCGTATTGTCTGAGCACGCGAGCGCAGAACCCGTGGAACGTGCCGAGCATGACCCAGCGCGCCCGATCTCCAACCAGCGCTTCGACACGCTCGCGCATCTCTCGTGCGGCCTTGTTGGTGAATGTGACGGCCAGGATATTCCACGGTGCGACGCCGAGGTCCTGGATGAGGTGGGCGATGCGGACAGTGAGGACGCGAGTCTTGCCACTGCCGGGACCTGCAACGATGAGAACGGGGCCGTCTGTCGTCATCACGGAAGCGCGTTGTTCGGGGTTCAGGCCATCCAGCAACGTGGATCCCTGTGACTCGTGGATACTCTGCATGACTCCTCGATCGATCGGTATGACAGCCCTCAGTGCTGGGCCGTGATTGTACCTGAGGCGCTGGGTGACTCCGCGGCGTTGCCCTCGGCGTTGCTCGCTTGTTATGCTTATTGCCGCTTCGCGAGCCGGTGTAGCTCAGAGGCAGAGCAGGGGACTCATAAGCCCTTGGCCGCAGGTTCGATTCCCGCCACCGGCACCATCATGCAGAGGACGATCGCGCTCACGAGCGCGATCGTTTGCGTTTTTACGTCCAGCTGCAGAGTGAGGCGAAAGTGTCAGGCGTGCCCGACTGGACCGATGCCAAGCTGGCGCACGTTCGCGCCGTCGGCAGCAGGTGTCTGACTTGGGATGTCCCGGTTGCGATTGCCTGCTCTGGTGGCGTGGACTCGACTGCGCTGCTTCTGCTGGCGAGCTCAATGCGGGACCAGCTGGCACCGTTTTTCGTCGTTCATGTCGATCATCGCACCCGCGTAGAGTCGGCCGAGGAGGGGCGGCACGTTGCGGCACTGTGTGCGTTGCTGGATGTTCCGTTCGTCGCGGCGGATGTTGACGCTGATTGGCGCATCGGCGAGCACGTCGCAGAACATCGCCTTCGCGCTGCCCGCTATGAAGCGCTCGCGCGTGTCGTCCGCGCGCACAATCTCCGCGCCGTTGTCACCGCCCACACGCAGGACGATCAGGTTGAGACGATCCTGATGCGCCTGCTCTCCGGCACTGGTTCTGGTGGGGCAGCCGGGATGCTGCCGACCAGCACGATCGCAACGGCGAGTGGCGACCTGCAGATTCTTCGTCCGCTGCTTGATGTTTCCAGAAGCGACCTGATGCGAGTGGTTGAAGACGCTGGTGTCGAACCCATACTCGATCCAAGCAACGCCGATACGCGCTACGCACGCAATGCCCTGAGGCATGAGATCATTCCGCAGTTGCGACGGCTATACCCTGGGTTTCCAGCGACGTTACTGCGCTCCATGATGCTTGTTCGCGATGACGCGATGGTTGTAAATGACTTGGCAAACGGTGTGTTTGCGGAAATCGTTGAAGCGACGAGCCGTGGGGCCCTGGTCGATCGCAACGCATTGCGTCGTGCGTCGCGACCGGTGGCATCGCGCATCGTGCGGCGTGTGGCGCGACAGGTGTCTACCGCCGCTTCCGACGCCGACTGGCGCGAACTGTCGTCGGAACGCATCGACGCAGTTCTCCGTGCAGTGCAGGGGCGAGCCGGAGCGAAAATCGAATTGCCGCATGGCGTGGATGTGATCATTGAGCGAGACCGGGTTGTGTTCGCGCAGCGAGGAGGAAGGGACGACGATGACGGACGACCAACGCCTGGATAGCGGGATAGCCCGAGTGCTAGTGTCCGAGGAGCAGATTCAGCAGCGTATCGCTCAGCTCGGAGCAGAACTCGGCGAAATTTACCGCGATAGTTGCCCCATCCTCGTTGGGATTCTGACCGGCGCGTTCGTCTTCATGGCCGACCTGTCGCGGGCGATGCCGGTCCAGCTTGATGTCCAGTTCATGGCCGTGTCGAGCTATGGCGCATCAACGCAGTCGAGTGGCGTGGTGAAGATTCTGAAGGACCTTGATACCTCGATCGAGGGGCGAGACATTCTCATTGTTGAGGACATCATCGATAGCGGTCTGACGCTCGCGTATCTGCTCGACGTGCTCAGTCGTCGCGGACCGAAGAGTATCCGCGTTGTCACGCTGCTGATGAAAGAACGTGACCACCACCGGGACGTTCAGGTGGACCATTGCGGCTTCCTGATTCCGGACGAGTTCGTTGTCGGTTATGGGCTTGATGTTGCAGGGCGATATCGCAACTTGTCGTACGTCGGCGTCTACGACGGATCGTAGCGGAGGGCCGGGAAGGCGCTCGTTATTGTCCTGTTATAATCTGGGCACGTTGTTCCGCTCACTCAACTGGTTGTGCTCCTCCTGTTCGTGTAACCAGAGCGGAGCACCTGCAGAGGATACCCGATGACCGACAATCGATGGCTTCGCAACGGCTTTGTCTGGATCATCCTGATTATCGCGGTTATCGCCCTCTGGTTCATGGTGACCAGCGGTGGCGAGCGCACGCGAACACGCGATCTCAGTAGCATCGCGCAGGACATTCAGGCCGGCCAGGTCGCACGGCTCGAACAGACCGAAAACTCGAGCAAGGTCACTGTCTATTACAAGGGTTCCGACGAAGTAGAGACGTTCCGGCTGCCGCAGAACGTCAATATCTACGATGCGTTGATGCTCTATGGCGTCGAACCAACGGACGTCGACATTACGATCAAGGCCGCGAGTCAGTGGGGCAATTGGCTCGGTATCATGACCTTTATATTGCCGACGATGATCCTGATCGGCATCGTGATCTTCATGATGCGTCAGGCGCAGGGCAGTAACAGCCAGGCGATGTCGTTCGGTAAGAGTCGCGCACGGATGTTTACCGGCAATAAGCCGACGGTGACATTTGCGGACGTCGCCGGTGTCAACGAAGCCAAAGAAGAGCTCGTTGAGGTCGTTGAGTTCCTGAAGTATCCAGAGAAGTTCTCTGCCCTCGGCGCGCGGATTCCTCGCGGTGTGCTGCTGGTCGGCCCTCCAGGCACCGGCAAGACTTTGCTCTCGCGTGCCGTCGCTGGAGAGGCTGGCGTGCCTTTCTTCAGTATCTCCGGCTCTGAGTTCGTCGAGATGTTCGTAGGCGTTGGTGCGTCGCGAGTTCGTGATCTGTTTGATCAGGCCAAGCGCAATGCGCCCTGCATCGTGTTCGTTGACGAGATCGACGCCGTCGGTCGCCAGCGTGGCGCTGGACTTGGTGGCAGTCACGACGAGCGCGAGCAGACGCTGAATCAGATTCTCGTCGAGATGGACGGATTTGACAGCAGCACGAACGTGATCGTCATTGCTGCGACGAACCGGCCGGACGTCCTCGACCCGGCGTTGCTTCGCCCCGGTCGATTCGACCGTCAGGTCATTCTCGATCGGCCTGACATCGCTGGTCGACTCGCCGTTCTCGAAGTTCATTCGCGGGGCAAGCCGCTTGAGGATGATATACAGCTCGAAGACCTCGCTCGGCAGACTCCGGGGTTCTCGGGAGCCGACCTTGAGAACCTGGTGAACGAGTCCGCCATCCTTGCTGCACGGCGCAACAAGAAGACGATCGGCCGCAAGGAGCTCGCCGAAGCAATCGATCGGGTTGTCGCCGGGCCGCAGCGCAAGAGTCGCGTCATCAGCGAGCGTGAGAAGCTGATGACCGCATACCACGAGGCGGGCCATGCGCTCGTCGCGCGCATGGTGCCGAACGCCGATCCGGTGCGCAAAGTGTCGATCGTCGCACGCGGCATGATGGGTGGCTACACCAGCGTCGTGCCGGACGAGGATCGGTTCTTCTGGACCAAGAGTCAATTCGAGGACATGCTGGCCTACATCATGGGCGGTCGTGTCGCTGAGGAGATCGTCTTCAACGAGATCTCTACCGGCGCTTCGAATGACATTGAGCGAGCGTCTGGTCTGGCCCGCCGAATGGTGACCGAGTATGGCATGAGCTCCACGCTCGGACCGTTGGCCTTCGGTAAGAAGGACGAGCTTGTCTTCCTCGGACGTGAGATTAATGAGCAGCGCAACTACAGTGACGAGGTCGCGTTCCAGATTGACCAGGAGATTCGTCAACTGATTGATGACGCCTACAAGCTGGCGCGCCAAGTCCTGACCGAGCACGCCGACAAGCTTGAGGCGATTGCCATGCTCCTGATTGAGAACGAGACCGTCGAGTCCGAAGAGCTGGAGGCGCTCTTCGACTCGCCGCGACCACAGCCAACACTGCACGGTCCGTCGCATCCGCAGTTGCCTACTGGTAATGCTGAGCGCGAACGGCGTGAACCGGAAGTGGCTCCGCGCCTCCGACCACAGCCCGCATCCGGGTAGCGGTGACCACACAACGTTCGAATATTGAAGGCGGCCGCAGGGCCGCCTTCACTCTTTGCTGGCATTGATGTTGGCGTTGCGTTTCAGCCAGAGCGATCTGAAACCACGAGCGCGTGGCGATGAGCACATGCGCTCGGTCTTCGTCAGTTGAGCTCTTCAACAATCCCGACGATGACTCCTGCTGGACCGCGAAGATAGCAGTATCGATAGATGTACTCGTACTGCGCGATCTCTCCAACGAGGGTGGCACCGTGGCGAGCAGACGCTCGTATGTGTCGTCGAGAGAGTCAACCACGAATGTCAGTCGGGGAATGCCCGGTGCATTCACTGGTGCGGTGGGAGGCGGCGAGGTGGAAACCGGTGAATGGAACGTTGACAGCTCAATGCGGCCATGGCCGTCTGGCGTCCGCAGGAAGGCAATGTCGCTCCGAACCCCGTCTAGCCCGACGAGCTGATCGACCCATTCACCTTCGACGGTTGTCTCGCCTTCGAGTTCCAGACCCAGTTCGACGAAGAACGCAATTGCCGCCGACAGGTCGTTGACAACATAACCTGCGTGATCAAGCCGCTTGACTGCCATGATGAACATCTCCCGATCTTGAAGCCCGAGTGGACGTGGAGGATCTCCGGTAGATGCGCAGAATGCGCGCAAGCATGGATCAGAACAACCGAGGTGGATATGGTGCGAGAAAAAATGCAAAGAGCCGCCATAAAGGCGGCTCAAGCGATGGCTTCGTGGGTGGAGGCGGGGGGATTCGAACCCCCGACCTCTACAGTGCGATTGTAGCGCTCTCCCAGCTGAGCTACGCCCCCACGATTGCGTCGCGAGTCGCCCCGCAACGACTGCGAACTATATCACGAGCCATCGAAACTGACGAAGGTTGTGCAATGTGATCGCTTCAGATTCACCGCAGGGCGAGCGTCATGTTGGCGATGCCATTACCTGGATAGACCATTCGTTTGACCTCAGTTGGTTGAGCGATTGAAAACTCTGCCGTTTCCCTCAGGAGCTCTTCGAGACCAACTCGCATCTCCAGTCGCGCGAGCGGTGCCCCGACGCAATCGTGAATGCCTCGTCCGAACACGAGACTGCTGTCATTGTCCCGAGCGAGGTTGATCGCATCGGCTTTCGCAAACGCGTCTGGATCTCGATCGGCGGCAATCCACATAAGGGTGAGCCGTTCGCCAGCCGGGATGTGGCAGCCTGCGATTGTCACATCCTGCGTGGTCGTGCGTCGGTTTGCAACGAGCGGCCCATCTACGCGCAGGATCTCATCAATTGTCTGCGGCAACATGACCGGCTCTTCACGAAGTTTCTGCTGGAGTTGCGTGTCTGTCGCAAGATGCCAAACAAGCAATCCAAGCCCTGCGGCGACTGTGCCGTGCCCAGCGATCCAGTTCCGCAAAATGCTGACGATGTCGTCGTCGCTGATGACTTGCCCGTTCACCGTTGTCGACATCAGTGTGCTGGTCAGATCGCTTGCAGTACGGCCAATGCGGCGGCGGTCTGCCAACTCCTCCTCAACGATTGACGTGAACTCTTGCGCTAGCGCCGCGCTGGCTTCGCGGTCTCGTGATAGCGATGCCTGCTGATTCCCGTGAGTCCAGCCATGCAGGTGCTCCCAACGATCGGCGCGCCAGCCGAGAAACGCGACGGCGCAGCGCAATGGGAATGGCATCGCAAATGCGTTGACAAATTCGATTTCGGGCTGATCGATGAGCGCTGCTGTGATCTCTGCTGCGATTGAGCGAAACGTCGGTTCGAAGTTGGCCATTTGGCCAGCCATAAAGAACGGCTCAATTGCAGTACGAAACAGCGTATGTTCAGGCGGGTCCATGCCGTTCGGCACTGCCCGGTGGTTCGACGCGCTGCTAAACGTCGCAGGATCATCAAGAATATCAACGATGTCGCTATGTCGGAATATTGACCATTCAAGGAAGTCACTCCGTGCGACTGGGCATTGCGAGCGCATGCGATCGTATGCTGCGCGCTGGTTGCTCAAAACTGACGGGTCCCGTGGATCCCAGTCCGCAGTCTGGTTCTCACCCATATCTATGTCTCTCTTTCCACGAATTCGGAACCGTGCCAACAGCGCCGCAAGAGGATTGCCTGCGAGGCGATCGAAACGCGGTCGAATATGGTCTCGTCCTTTGGAGGGCCTGCGTTGATGAAGAGGAGGTGGCTCGCCTGGAATTCAGAGAGCGGGTGATGGGACTCGAACCCACGGCATTCTGCTTGGGAAGCAGACACTCTACCAACTGAGTTACACCCGCGCAGTCGTGGTCGAGTTTACACCTGGTCGGCGATTGGCACAATCTCGGCGTCGCTGCGCAGCCGCCCAAGCTCCATGTGCTCGATGTGAAACGTGGAGTGCTGCGGAACGCCGAGCAACATGCGAACCGACCGGGCAGCGCGCTCCTGCCGGTAGGCGGTCATCTCACTCGCCCGCAGAGCGGCCCGACTTTCCCAAAGCTCGCCAAAGATCGCTTTGCCCGTCACGTTGTCGCCCAGTGCAAGCACGCCAATGAAGCCAGGATGTTCACGCTCCAACTCTTCAACAGCAGCATGACCGGCTTCAACGATCGAATTCCAGTGCTGCGGATCGACGCGAATCGTCGTGAACCGAGCGTGAGCGGTGTGCGGGACGATGTCGCTTCGGCTCCGCGCCTCATTTACATAAATAGAATAGGTTTCGCGCATGAGCGGCGAGTCCCAGTACTGGCTCAATATTTCGACGTCATGGTTCGTTTCGGGATCAATACTGACCAGTGTCTGCTCGGCTTTGGCCCACAACGTAATCGTCATTAACCGGCAATGATCGCGATTCAGCAGCGTTAGCTCGCCACCATAGTCTTCACGGGAGCGGAGCGTCGTAATCACCTGATTTGTGAGGACATCGAGCGCGGTCGACAGCGTCTCAGGGCGATAGGTGCAGGAGGTAACGCGCGCGAACTGTGGTACTGCTAGCTGGTGCATATGCCGCGCAATCTGGCTCTTTTCGGGCTATTCAACCATTCGTAACGGTATCTGAATCTGACCCCGCGGTCAAATACCTCTTGGTCAAGTTCGATGCAGAGCTCTGCTACGATAGCCGACGCTGCCAATAGAACGAGAACAGGGGAGGCAAGATGCAATCCGGAAGCCAAATCGAGAGCACCCTGAGCGGCATCGTCTGCTCAAACTGCGGACATCGATACGACGCAGATCAGTTGCTGACCGTCTGCGATGAATGTGGAAAAGTCTTGCTGGCCGAGTACGACCTGGATCGCGCGAAGTCGACAATGACCCGGGAGGCTCTCGCCAAACGTCCCTGGAATCTGTGGCGTTACGCCGAGATCATGCCGGTCCGCAAGGCCGAGCACCGTCTGACACTTGCCGAGGGAGGGTCGCCGCTGCTCAAGGTTGATCGCTGGGCCGCCGGAGTCGGACTTTCAAACGTGCTGGTCAAAGACGAAGGACGCAATCCGACTGGATCGTTCAAAGCGCGTGGACTTGGCGCGGCGGTGTCGCGTGCTCGTGAGCTTGGGGTGAAGGCAATCGCGTTACCGTCGGCCGGCAATGCAGCGGCGGCGGCGAGCGCCTACGCGGCGCGCGGCGGGATGGAGACCGTCGTCTTCATGCCGAAGGACGCGCCAGAAGTGTTCAAGGCGGAATGCCGCGCATTGGGAGCGCGCGTGTTCCTGGTCAACGGCCTCATCAATGACGCCGGCAAGGTTGTGCGTGACAACGGCGCGTCGCGGGGTTGGTTCGACGTGTCCACGTTGAAGGAGCCGTATCGCGCTGAGGGCAAGAAAACGATGGGGCTGGAGCTTGTAGAGCAGCTCGGCTGGACAGTGCCCGACGCAATCATCTATCCGACCGGCGGCGGCACCGGCATTGTCGGAATGTGGAAGGCGTTCGATGAGCTGGAGCAGATGGGCCTGATCGGCTCTGCGCGGCCGCGCATGATCGTCGTGCAGTCGGACGGCTGCGCACCGATCGTCAAGGCATTTGATATGGGCGAGCGCCACGCGCCGCTTTGGGAGGGCGCAGACACGATCGCGCCGGGCATCCGCGTGCCGGTCGCGATTGGCGACTACCTCATCCTCGACGCCGTGCGCGCGAGCGGCGGCACGGCCATCGCGGTGAGCGACGCCGAACTAAACGCGGCGATGCGATCCGTTGCCGAGAAGGAAGGGCTCTTCGTGTCGCCGGAGTCCGGTGCGGCATTTGCGGCCGCCGAGAAGCTACGCGCCGAAGGAAAGCTCTCTGAAACCGACAAGGTCGTTGTCTACGCGACCGGCTCCGGCCTCAAGCACACCGATCTGATCAGCGGAGACTATCCGGTGCTTGAGCCTGATAACGCTGAGATCGGGACCAAGATCGACACGGCTTACGCCTGATCGTGGTCGCCAAGCGGCTGGCACACAGGACAGAACATCGTCGTGCGTTGGTCGATTGTCAGGCGTACGAGGGGAGCCCCGCAGACGACGCAGGGACTCCCCGGCTTTCTCCCGTATATCTGCAGGCTTTCCTGATTCGTGCCTTCCTCGCCAAGCCCGGATCGGTAGTCGCGGAGCGTCGTGCCACGCGATTCGACTGCGATTGACAGAACATCGACGATCGCTGCTTGAAGTCGGCTGATCTCGTCTGCGGCGAGTTCGCTCGCGGGTCGAAGGGGATGCACACCGGCCCGAAACATCGCCTCATCCACATAGATGTTGCCCAATCCCGCGATTACCGTCTGGTCAAGCAGCAGCGACTTCAATCTGCGTTTGCGCTGGAGGGCAAGCGCCAGGGATTCGATGGTGAACGCAGGACTGAGCGGTTCCACCCCGAGGTTCTCGTCGAGTCGTGCGGAAGCTTCACGGTCCAGAAGCGCGATCCGACCGAACTTTCGCGTGTCGTAGAAATCGAGCTCGGTGGTGCCAGAGAGCGCGAAGACAGCGCGCAGGTAGGGTTCGCGCTCCGGCGCGCGTGCGTCAGTCCGCGTCGCGCGGAACAGGAGCTCGCCGGTCATCCGCAAATGGACCGTGATCCAGTCGCCCGTGCCAAGCTCAAGGACGATGAACTTTCCGCGCCGTGAGACGGCGGCTATCGAGTTGCCGATGATTCGCTCTTCGAAAGCCGGTAAGTCATCGTTTGCAACAGTGCGGCGCCAGCGCAGATCGAACGATTCGATAACCTTGTCTGCGAGGTACGGGCGAAGTGTCCGACAAACCGTCTCAACTTCTGGGAGTTCGGGCATCGACGTGGCACCCTCTCAACAGGAATAACCTGGAATAGAGCGGAGGTCGGGCTAAATGGTCGATTCATCATGCATATTCTGCAGCATCATCAACGGCGACATTCCCAGTGATCGAGTTTACGAAGACGATGAGTTCATCGCATTTCGTGACATTGCCCCGGCGGCACCCGTTCACGTTCTGATCGTACCGCGCAAGCATGTCGTATCAATCGCCGATCTCGGGGAGGACGATGCGGCGTTCCTCGGGCGTTTGTTTCTCGTGGCGAACACTGTCGCGCGGAGCGAAGGCGTCGCTGGGGATGGGTACAGAGTCGTTAGCAATGTTGGGGAGAAGGGTGGGCAGTCCGTGTTTCATCTCCACGTCCATCTTCTGGGCGGACGGCAGATGACGGGGCTCTAAATTTCTGGCGTACGTACGCGATGGTGCGTGAATGTCACATTGACCTTCAACAATTTCGGGCGCTATACTGCGCACACCGTCTGCCATTTTCGATGCATACTGCATGATCGTCGCGGCAGGGGAGCGGCGTTCCTGTGGAGGGTGAGGCGGCCATGAGTCTTGCTGAACAACTGGTATCTGATCTTCGTGATGCGATGAAGTCTGGCGATACACAGCGTCGGGAAGTCATTCGATTCCTGCGCGCGTCGATCAAGAATGCCGAGATTGACAAGCACGCCGAGTTGACCGACGAAGAGATCGAGGCAGTGATTCGTGGCCAGATCAAGCAGCGCCGCGATTCGATCGACATGTTCCGCAAGGGCGGGCGTGATGATTTGGCCGATGCTGAAGCAGCCCAGGTCGCTGTGTTGCAGACTTACCTGCCGGCTCAGATCAGTGATGACGAAGCCGAGGAGCTTGTCCGTCGGGTCGTCGAAGAGTCCGGCGCGACCAGCCCGAAAGAGATGGGCAAGCTCATGCCGGCGCTGATGCAGGCCGCCGCGGGTCGTGTTGAGGGCCGAACCTTGTCGGCGCTGGCTCGTGCCGAGCTCGAACGTCGCTCGACGACCGCGTAGGGCAATTCCATAGAACATTCGACGGAAGTCGGAGACGCCATGCCCATTCGCTGGATTCGTCGTCTCAAAGAAAACCCTCGTTTCGCATGGCGAGATTTGGCACGAATCTCGCTTTTTGCGCTGTCGTTGCTGGTCCTCTCGGTCGTCAGCGTTGCCGTTGACTGGCAGCAGCGTGAGTCTGCCATTCAGTCCGGCAACATCGCCGACCGCACCATCAAGTCGCCCGAGACGATTACGTTCACCAGCGATCTCCGAACAGCCGAGCGTCGGCAGGAAGCCTACGACGACTCGCGCAATGTCGTGACCGTGCACGACGAGAACGTTCGCATCGAGCAGTTGAACGCGCTGCGGCAGTTCACGGACGCTGCAGATGATCTGCGCGTCAAACGCGATATTTCACGCGACGAAGCTGCTGCCGAACTTCAGGCTGCACTCGAAGACCTGACGTCGGCAGATGCAATGCGGATCCTGGCGCTCTCGACTGCGAGTTGGGAACGTGTCCGGTCCGAATCTCAGCGTCTTGTTGGAGCGACGCTGGCCGACCCGATCAAACAGGACGACGTGCGCGGCCGCAAAGACAACCTGCCCGATCGCCTGTCACCGCAACTGTCGTCGGAAGAGCAGTCGCTCGTCCTCGCGATTGCACGACCATTCATACGTGCCAACGTGCATATCGACGACGAGAGCACACTGGCGAATCGTCAGGCGGCAGCGGACGCGGTTGAGCCAGTGACGGTGAATGTGCTCGCCGGCCAGGCGATTGTTCGCGACGGCGATATTGTCACGGCCTACGATGTTGAGAAGCTCGAGCAGCTCGGCCTGATGAATCCGGATGTCGATGTCGCGACGCGGCTCGGGCGCTCGGGGATCATGGCCATCCTGTCCATCTTTACCGTGGCCTATCTCATTCGCTTCCAGCCGAACCTGTGGCGCGGACGACGGCTCCTGTTGTTGTCGGTGGTCATGCTGGGGCCGATTGTCGTTGCCCGCCTTGTCCTTCCACATTCCGACATTCAGTACCTGTTCCCTGTAGCGGCCTCGGCGATGCTCCTGGCGGTGTTGCTCGATTATCAAATCGCAATGACGATCGGCACATTGCTCTCGCTGTACATCGCCGTGATCTCAAACATGTCGTTTGAGATCGTTGTGATGTACACGCTGGCGTCTATGGCAGGAGCGATCGTTGCCTGGAACGCTGAGCGCACGATTCGATTTGTGTGGGCCGGAGCTGCCGTCGCGCTGACCATGTTCGTGACGGCGCTGTCGTTCAACGCGATTTCAACATCACTGAGTTGGGGTCTGGTCGGTGAGCGGTTGATCGAGACGGCGCTCGCAGGTGCGCTGGCGGCGTCGTTGACGTTCCTGTCGTTCAGTCTCATTGGTTCAGCCCTCGGCATTACGACGCACTTGCAACTGATGGAGCTGGCGCATCCGAATCAGCCGCTGTTGTACCGTCTTGCTCGCGAAGCGCCCGGCACCTACCATCACTCGATTGTCGTGAGCAATCTGGCCGAGAGCGCGGTCGAAGCTGTTGGCGGCGATCCGTTGTTCGCGAGGGTGGCGGTCTTGTACCACGATGTCGGCAAGCTGGTTCGCCCGACATTCTTTATCGAGAATCAGGGCCACATCGACAATCCCCACGACTTGCTTGACCCTCGCACAAGCGCACGCATAATCCTGGATCACGTGAGCGACGGCGTACGACTGGCCAAAAAGGCGCGCATCCCATCGGCCATCGTTTCAATCATCGAGCAACATCACGGCACTTCGCTCGTTCGCTACTTTTATCAGCGGGCCGTCGATTCGGGTGCAGATGTCACCGAAGACGAATTCCGCTACCCCGGCCCGAAGCCACAGACCAAGGAAGCCGGTGTCATCATGCTCGCCGACTCGGTCGAGGCCAGTGTTCGGTCAGCTGCCGGCAGCGGACGTCTGGTGCGACCAAAGGACAAGGCGGTCGAGGGTAAGGACACGCTCGAAAGCATCGTGACCAAGATCATCAGGGATCGTGTTGAAGATGGTCAGCTGGACGAGTGCGATCTGACACTGAAGGAGATTGATCAGATTCGACGCACATTCATCCAGATGCTCGAAGGCGTCTATCATCCGCGAGTCGAGTATCCAGCTGCTGCCGCGCCATCCACCACGCCGACGACCCCTGCGCCGAGTCCTGCCGGTGGCTGACCCGGGCATCAATCTGGATTTGTTGGTCGACGATGGCGTCACAACGACCCTGGACGAGTGCATACTGTCCGACCTCGTAGAGTCCATGAGCGACCTTGAGTCTCGACTCCCGCGCGGTTCGTGGAGTCTCGCATTGCGACTCACGGATGACGAGCGCATTGCCGCCATTCACGATCAATTCTTCGCCGACCCAACGCCGACAGATGTCATCTCATTTCCATCGGGAGACGACCTGCGCGAACGGGAAGGCCACCTGGGCGATATCGTTGTCTCGATGACAACGGCCGCCAGTAACGCGGCCATCTACGGTCACTCGACTGACCGAGAAGTTGCGTTCCTCTTTCTGCATGGTGTCTTGCACGTGATTGGCTACGATGACGCCATTCCGGAAGAGCGCGATGACATGCTGCGTCGTCAGACAGCAATCCTCGAAGCGTTTGAGCGACAGCGCAGTTTTTCTCTATGAGGGTGGCGCTCGTCGCAACGGTACTGAACGAGCAGGCCCGCCTTACGACCTGGCTCGCCGGTCTTGAAGAGCCAGCGTCAACCGGACGAAATCATCATTGTCGATGGCGGTTCGACCGATGGGACGTGGGAAGCGTTGCAGGAGTGGGCGGCCGCGCGGCAGGTCACGCTGCGCCAACTTCCAGGTGCTGGCATATCGGCTGGTCGTAACCTGGCGATATCGCTCGCAACCTGCGAGGCCATAGCCGTCACGGACGCCGGAACGCGGGCCGACCAGGGCTGGCTCGCTCGCCTGATTGACGCACTGGAAGACGGCTATGACGTAGCGAGCGGCTTCTTTTATCCGACGCTGGAATCACGTTGGGACCGGGCGCTGGCGGCGACCACGTTGCCAGATGTTAACGAGGTCGACGCCGATCGCTTCCAGCCTTCGAGCCGCTCAGTCGCGTTTCGAACCAGTTGGTGGCAGGCAGGCATTCGATACCCTGAGTGGCTTGACTACTGTGAAGACCTCGTCTGGGACTTCTCGTTGCGACGGGCCGGTGCCCGATTTCAGTTCGTGCCTGACGCGACCGTGGAATTTTCAGGGCGGTCGTCGTCCAAAGCGTTTGCAGTTCAATACCTGCGCTATGCGCGAGGAGACGGTAAAGCCGGACTTTTTGCCAAACGCCATGCTGCGCGGTACATGACCTATCTCGGGGCGGGGGCAGTGCTGCTCCGGCGGCGTCCGCTTGAATTGCTTATCGTCGGCATCCTCGCAAGTTTGTACATGCGTGCTCCGGTCAGACGCCTCTTTGCACGAGATCACAAGCGACACGTTGCAATCAGCGAGACGTTCGCGACGCTGCCGCTAGTGGTTGCTCTGCGTGGCCTCGGTGATCTGGCGAAGATGGCTGGATACCCTATTGGGCTCCTCTGGCGAGTGCGACGATTCGGCACGCTCGGCTGGAAGACCAGTTGGCAGCGCATCAGCCCGGATGGTGACGTGTGGTCTCCCGCAGCGTTGACCAGAGAAAGTCTGCCGCCCACATCGTCGCACGGCGACGAACCTCATGTGGCGGCGCAGTGATTTCGTGTCGGCGGTGTGCGACGCCTGCGGGATGAACGAGCGCAATACCGATCTGTCCGTGCGCTCGATCGTCGGTGTCACCCGGCTCCAGATACACGGCAACCGACACGCCATATTCAACGGAGTCCTCTGTCGCGGCCAGCGTGGCGCAACGGATTGCCGTTTCTTCGGCGTCCGGATTGTCAGCAGGGTAGGCGACCACAGCGAAGCTGGTCGTTCGCGCACCGGAGACAGCTTCGTCTGCCACGATTGATTCGTCGATCAGGTTCGTTAGCCTGCCGGCGTTTCCGGCCTCCCAGATCGCGACCTTTGCTCCCGACATCTGGATCGGTCGCAGTAGCGCGTCCGCCAATTCATCAGTGAGCTCGCCGTACACGTGCTCGGCCAACTCATCACGGATGGCGTCAATGGTGCCGGCAACTGCCTGTTCGGCCTCAGCTCGTTCTGCTGCCATCGCGGTAATGCGAATGTGAACGCCATCGTCCTTCGCATAGGTCGCCACGGTTGGGTAGCCGCGGCGAACAAGATCGATGATGCGCTGCTCGACCGCCGACTCCCCAATGCCGATCGTCTTCAGTGTCCGGGCGACGATCGCCGATTGTTCCAGTCGGTCGATGATGCGGGGCAAGGCCTGCTCGCGCCACATGCGGTACATCTCGCGCGGCACTCCCGGCATCGAGACGATGATCTGATCGTGACGACGCACGTACCAGCCGGGCGCGGTACCCATCGGGTTCAGAAGCAACTCTGCCGACGGGATACGCCAGGCCTGCTTGATGTTTTGCTCGGGCATTGGCACGCTGCGCATTGAGAAAAATTCGCGGACGCGTGCGGCAGCTTCCGGGTCGACTTCGACCTGTTCGCCTTGAACCGCCGACACCGCTTCGCGAGTCAGGTCATCATCGGTCGGGCCGATGCCGCCAGTTGTGATGACGAGGTCCGCGTCGGACAACGCTCGATTCAGGGTCACAATGAGTCGATCGAGCGAGTCGCCAACCTGTGACACACCGACGAGCTCGATGCCTAGTGCACTGAGCTCCTGGGCGAGGAATGTTGCGTTGGTGTCGGTGAGGAAGCCCTGGATGAGCTCTGAGCCAATCGACAGCACAACCGCACGCATAGTCCACCCCCGCATCAGACGAATTGCACGCGGGCATTATCGCATGATGTAAGCGATGAACCGGGAATGCATGCGGCTATGTGAGAAGTACCCTCGGAGGGACTCGAACCCCCAACCCCTGGTTCCGAAGACCAGTGCTCTATCCGTTGAGCTACGAGGGCGTGAACCCGACCATGATTGTACATGCTCGACCTCGGCGGAGTGCAGTGGATTCGAAGACGCGGACCCTATGCGATACTGCTCTGCCACTCTATGTGCGACACGAGCGGGCAACGTGGCCCGCTTCAACGAAAGAGCAACGATGACCGCCCTGACTGCCGTTAGAGCGTTTGGCGTGCCGCTTGGTCATGAGTCAGACACGACCGGACTTGCCCGGCTGGTGGCTGAAGGAGAGCTCGATCCGCGAACAGTCGTTGGCGTGACCGGTAAGGTCGAAGGGAACTGGCCGGGCGAAGAGACGCGCAAGGCAGCTGATACGGCTGTGCGTTCTTTCCTTGTCGATGCAGGGGCTGACGCCGATCAAGTTGCGCGCATTCCGATGATTTACTCCAGCGGAGGCGTTGGCATCATGACGCCGCACATCGTCGTCTACAGCCGCGTGCCGTGGGACGAACCAATAAGCGGCGAGCCGCGACTCGCCGTCGGTATCGGTTTCACCCCTCCGGTCGAGGCGAGCTGGATCGGGCAAACTCGCCTGAGTGAGGAGTGTGCTGCCGCAGTCGGGCAGGCGATGGCAGATGCTGACGTCTCGCGCGACGAAGTGGCGTTCGTCCTGGCCAAGAGTCCGATTCCGTCAGCTGAGCAACTCGACGCTGCAGGCATCACCGGCGAGCGCCGTGCGATGCTGTTACCGCATATCAGCGGCGGAACGGCGCTCGGCATCGGTGTCGCTCTCGGCGACCTGACGCTGCCGGACGCAGGGCAGATTGGTCGTGACATGTCGATCTGGACGGGTAGAGGATCCTGCTCGATTGGTCACGAGCAACCCACGACGCAGGTACTGTTGCTGGCGAACTCCCCACGGGCCGGCGGGACGCTGCGAGTCGGGACGAGCGTTATGGAGGACATGCTCGATGTCGTCGCTCTTGACAGGGCGTTAATCGATGCTGGGTTGCAGCTCGGTCCCGATGGTGTCACGCCAGCAATCAGGGAGCGAGTTGTCGCGGTCTATCTCAAGATTAGTCAGCCGAACGGCACGTTGCGCGGGCTGCGCCAGACTCAAGACGAGCGCAACACGCGCTATGGTAGCGAACTGAAGGCGGCAGTCGGCGGTGCGTTTGCGGGACGCCTCGGACATACCGCCATCTACATTTCGTCCGCTGCGGTACATCAGGGACCACCGGAAGGCGGTACCGTTGCGGTCGTTGTTGACCACGGCTGACATAAACACAATCTGAAGGTGCAAAAGCGCCGAT
Organism: Thermomicrobiales bacterium; assembly: GCA_023954495.1. Taxonomy (NCBI): domain Bacteria; kingdom Pseudomonadati; phylum Thermomicrobiota; class Thermomicrobia; order Thermomicrobiales; species Thermomicrobiales bacterium. The sequence goes on from JAMLIA010000003.1 coordinate 42,609, forward strand.
CAAGTCAGACCTGATCGGCGCAAAGTGGGGGTGCCCCACGGGGCTCGAACCCGTAACCACTGGTTCCACAGACCAGTGCTCTGCCTATTGAGCTAGAGGCACCATAGCGATGGAGACTGAGGATACCGGACCGTAAGCCGAGTTCTGTTTCTGACGGTCATCTATCTCAGCCGATATGGCTGGGCGCGTTTTGCGCCTGCTCTCGTCCTCGGGCCTTGGCGAGCAACCTGCAGTCGGCCCAATCGGAGATTGCTGCGGGGAGGATTGCCCTTTTCACTCGTGCGCGGCAAACGCGCACGCATTGGTCACTGTTGCTCTCACGTCAGACGGATCCAACGTGCCGATCTGGACTGTCAACGCACACCGACATGCGTTTCCCCGGCTTTCACCGGGCACCCTCGCTCTGTGCAGCTCGGACTTTCCTCTGGCAATGCCAGCGACCGTCCGTCCGGTATCGTTCAGTTAGTAAGGCGCGATCCGTTTGCACGGATCGCGGTCGGTGGTGCCGAAGGGGAGATTTGAACTCCCACGCCCTTACGGGCACTACGCCCTGAACGTAGCGCGTCTGCCGGTTCCGCCACTTCGGCAAGGCCATTGCGTAACCGGTCGAGAGTATATCATCTGACTTGAAAGTGAATCAACGAAATTCGGACTGCTCAATGCAGTCGCCGCCGAGTTTGAGGTTCTGAGTTGAGACGTCGTATTGCTTCCGTTCGAGCTGGTCGCCAAATTGAAGTTGTCCTGTATGGCAAGCCGGATTGTGAGCTCTGTCGGAAGGCAGAACGCGCCGTAAGTTCGGTGTTTGGAAGTCGGAACTTGGAAGTCGTGAACATCCTTGGCGACCGCGCTCTGGAAGATATGTACGTGTTTCGGATTCCTGTGCTGGTTGTCGACGGTGTTGAGGCTGCCGAGGGCCTCATCGACGTAGAGGACGCGTGCCGTGCACGCTCACACGCGATTCGACAGCGGATGACGCAATGACGAAGAGATCGAGCAGTCGCCAGACGCAAAGTGTTGGTTTCATTGTGATTGCGATCCTGATTGTCGCGGTGCTGGTGCTCGGTGCGCTCGCGGCGATTTTGCCGATTGGCGGCTCGAATGGTGAGCAGAGCGTCGACGAGCCGTCAATTCAGGTGACACCCGGCGCAGAAGTCGAGAAGCTGCAGACACAGGTCGCTGAGAATCCGGATGATGTCGATACAGTCGTCATTCTTGCGGACGTGCTGGCAAACAGCGGTCGGGTCGAAGAGTCGTATGCCTGGTTCGAGCGGGCTGTCAATTCCCGGCCCGATGATGCGGATCTGCGCCTGGCGTTTGGCCGCGCATTACTCCGCGGCGAACGTTGGTTTGACGCCGAGATACAGCTCAACCGCGCGAACGACCTGGACGATTCAAACGCCACGACCGCGTTCTACCTCGGCCAGCTTGCCGAGCAGCGACCGGGCGGCGACTTGGGCGCGGCGCGAACCTGGTATCAGGAGGCCATCGATCGAGACGCGCAGTCGTTCGTGGCTCAGCAGGCGAAGTCGCGTCTCGACGCGCTGGACGGATCGCCCGCATCGCCGACTGCTTCACCGGGCGCTTAGCCATGCGATTCCTGCACGTCAATCACCGTTACGCGCCGTTCAGCGGCGGCTCAGAGATCGTCGTCCAGCGCATCTCGGAGTGGTTAGTCCAACTCGGGCACGACGTTACGGTGGTCACGTCTGACACGTTTGACCTGGAATACTTCTGGGAGCCACAACGAAAATCGATCGATGCTCCGCAGCGCGAGCAGATCAATGGTGTCGAGGTGGTTCGTGTGCCCGTGAGGCACCTGCCTGCCAGCTCGATTCTGTTTCGTGGATCACGGCGCATGATGGGCGAGGTTTCGCGGCTGCCGATTCCGGCTACACCGTTCAGGCTGGCATCGCGGGTACAACCGTGGATGCCTGATCTGCGGCGAACGTTGATGGAGATCGGCCCGGTGGACGCCGTGCTGGCGACGAACCTGGGGCTCGAAAGCCTCGCGATTGCGGCGTTTCAGGCTGCGGATCGCTGTGGAGCTGCGCGTATCGTAATACCGTTCGTGCATCTCGGTGGGGATAACGATCCAGTTGCCCGCCGCTATGTCACGATGCCGCATCAGGTCGCGGTGCTGCGAGCTGCCCACGCCGTGCTCACGATGACTGAGCAGGAGCGCGATTTCATTGCCTCGCTCGATGTCGCTGAGTCGCGGATTGTCGTGACTGGTGCTGGAGCAGATGCTGACAAAGTGACAGGCGGGGACGGCGGGCGGATTCGAACAAGCCTCGATCTGGATGGGTTCGTCGTCGGCTCGCTCGGGCCGCCGTCGCCGGAGAAGGGCACCCCTGATCTGGTGAGGGCGGTCGCTGCGCTTCGACGGGAGGGACGCAACGTACATCTGGTTCTCGCCGGTCCGCCGCTATCACACTTCTCTTCCTGGTTTGACTCGCTGTCGCCCGAAGACCGCGACGGAATTCATCTGCTCGGCTACATCGATGCTGACGCTCGCCGAGATTTGCTGGCGGGAATTGACGCGTTTGCGTTGCCGTCGCGCACCGAGTCCTTTGGTATCGTCTACCTAGAAGCGTGGTTGAACCAGAAGCCGGTCATTGCCGCGCGCGCGGGCGCAGTACCAGAGCTTGTTCGCGACAACGAGACCGGCATGCTTGTTCCATTTGGCGACCCTGAAAGCATTGCTGTAGCAATTCGCCGATTGATGGATGACGACGGCGTTGCTGCGCGCCTGGCAACAAACGGCTATCACTTAGCGCGGTCGACGTACGCATGGCCGGATGTGCTGGCGCGAGTCCAGCAGGGCTACGAGATCGCACTTGGGCGACGCATCGCAGTGACGGAGGGTTCGATTGACGACGCTTCGACAGCCACTGGTTGACCAGGTACAGGCGATTCGCCGCGCGGTGGCAGCGCGGCATGGCGTTGAGCCGGGCACTACTCCAGACGTGTCGGCCTCGTCAGCGATCGAGCGTGCTCAGCGGTTCGCGACCGTTAGCGCGCACTGGGGACTGTCGTCGGGGCTGCCAGTTGTGGGACCTTTGATTGTGCTTGCGCAGCGTGCGCTTCGGATCGGACTGCGCTGGTACATCAACCCGATTGTCGAACAGCAGAACGCGTTCAACGATGCTGCCGTTGCTGCTCTGTACGAGCTTGAGCTGGAAAACCAGCGCTTGCGTCGGATGATGCTGGAGTCGGCCGACTCCGGCAACGAGCACACGATCGAATGAACATCCTGATCCTGCACACGCAAGTGCCATTCGTGCGTGGCGGCGCGGAGGTTCTTGTCGAGGGGTTGCAGCAGGCGCTGCGCGAGCATGGCCATGTCGCCGACATCGTCAGCTTGCCGCTCAACTGGAATCCACCGCAAGGGCTGCTGACGAGCGCTCTCGCCTGGCGGATGCTCGATCTGCGGTCGTTCAATGGTCGCGACGTCGATCTGGTGATCTGCACCAAGTATCCGACCTGGGCAGTCGATCACCCCAACAAGGCGCTCTGGCTTATTCATCAGCATCGACAAGCGTACGATCTGTTCGGTACGCCGCTCAGTGAGTTCGGCGCCGATCCAGCATCACGTGACATCCGCGAGCGAGTTGTTGAGATCGACCGGATTGGTATTCAATCATGCAAGGCGCGCTTTGCGATCAGCCGGAATGTGGCGGAGCGCCTGAAGCGTTATTGCGGGATGGATGCTGAAGCGGTCTATCCACCAGTTCCTCGCAGCGGTCTGAGTGCCGAGCGCTACGATCCATTCATCCTCAGCGTCGCTCGACTCGATGCGGCCAAACGCGTCGATCTCGCGATCAGAGCGATGAACAGCAACTCGCATGACATGCAGCTGGTGATCGTTGGCGATGGTCCTGATGCTGAGCGTTTGCAGTCTCTCGCCAGACGCATCGGCGTCGACGAACGCGTGCAGTTTGCGGGTCGTGTATCGGATGAGCGGCTGCTTGATCTGTACAACACCTGCCGTGGAGTCTTCTACGCGCCGATCGATGAGGATTACGGCTACACGACGGTTGAGTCTCTGGCTGCTGGAAAGCCAGTCATAACAACATCGGACGCAGGCGGCGTGCTTGAGTTCGTCGAGGACGGCGTCACCGGGCTAGTAACGCTGCCGGACGCTGAACAGATCGCCACATCAATCACCGCGTTGAGCGGCGAGATGCTCGCCCGCCAGCTCGGGAGCCGAGGTCCGGAGCGTGTGGCGGACTTGTCGTGGGACCGCGTCGTGGAGGCACTTACATCGTGACCAAGCAAGGTTCGCCGTGTATCCACATGGTGACTCCGCTTCCACCGCTTCCGACCGGCATCGCTCAGTACAGTCACGATCTGCTCAGTGGTATCGACGGTCGCTGGAAAATTCTTGTAACTGGAGAGTCCGGTTCGTCGCCGTCGCCGTCATGGAAGACCATTGACGTTGCCAATGCTCGGTCGTCGCGGAGGACAGCGAACACTCCCTCGATCTATCAGATCGGGAATAGCGGCTTCCACAAGATCGCGATGCAACAGGCGCTAACCAAACCGGGGATCGCGGTGCTGCACGACACCGTGCTGCACCACGGTCGCTTGTCGATGATGCTCGGCAAGCGCGGCGGAAAGCGCTATCGGACGCTGCTACACGACTTGTACGGCGCTGACGGCGATCGTGTTGCGCACGACGTGGCGCTCGGTCGTCAGATTGACCTGAGCGCCTATCCGCTGATCGAAGACATCTCTGCCGCGTCCCGGCTGATCGTTGTGCATTCGGAGATTGCGCGGGAACGGGTGTTGGCGGTTGCGCCGGAGGCGACGGTCCGAATAGTTCCAATGGGCATCCCGCTTCCTGCGCTCGTGGATCAGCGGGCCGCACGGGACGCTCTCGGCATACCGCAGTCTGCGTTCGTCATCGCATCAATCACGCATGTTAATCCGAACAAACGATTGCCGGTTGTGCTGCGTGCTGTGCGAATGCTGCGCGAGCGGATTCCTGAGTTTCGGCTGATCGTGGCTGGAACGCAGGCGCCGGGAATTGATCTGTTGCGGCAGGCTCGCGCGTTCGGCGTGGAAGATCGTGTGACGGTACTGGGCTATGTGACGGATGATGGGGCCCGGTTGCTGGCTCGGACAGCGGATGCCTGCGTCAACCTGCGCTATCCCAGCGCAGGAGAGACATCGGCGAGCCTGCTCCGCCTGCTTGGCGCTGGTCGGCCGGTGCTGATCACGAACGATCGATCCAACGCCGAATACCCGCGCGACGCGGTCCTGCCGGTTGACGTTGGACCGTGGGAGGCTGAGCTGGTTGCCGAGTATCTGGAGTTGCTCCATCGCGACTCCGATCTGCGGCTGGCCGTTGGTGAAGCAGCTCGAGCGTTCGTCACGCGCGCGCATGGCGTGGAGCACATGGCTGCTGGCTATCGCGATGTGGTTGCGGAAGCCTACGGAATTGATCTGCCGTCGGTCGATGACATTCGGTGCGCTGAATCGCAGCCAGTTGTGCAGCGAAAGATGTCGGTTGACCTGGCAGCGACAACTGAGCCATCGGTGATAGACAATGCAGTGGGTGCCGCATTGTCCGGACTGGGCCTCGGACACCACGATGATACGATCGCGTCAGTGAGCCGCTCGGTTCTGGAATTGGGTCTGCATCGCTTGCGACACAGACGAGAGGACGAACACCTCGTGACCGACGAAACACCGATCCGCAAGGAGTTGCTCGATATCGTGGCCTGCCCGGCCTGTAAGACGAAGGTCCGGCTGGAAGGCGAAGAATTGATCTGCGACTCATGCGGTCGTCGATATCCCATCGAAGATGGCATTCCAATCATGCTGGTTGACGCCGCGAAATAGAACGTATGTTCGCGCTTTGCTATACTACAAGCCGAGGCATCGTACCTAGCGAATCGAGCTATGGCGCATGACCAGCCGCGTCATTTCCGGCCAGCATCGAGACGAAGACGCCGTTATCGAGACCAGCCTTCGGCCGCGTCGACTGACCGAATACATCGGACAGGACCGGGTCAAAGACACGCTGTCGATCTTCATTGAAGCAGCGCTCGCTCGCGGCGAGCCGCTGGATCATGTGCTCCTTTACGGCCCTCCGGGCCTCGGCAAGACAACATTGTCGAACATCATTGCTGCCGAGATGGGTGTTGGGATCAAGATCACCTCTGGTCCGGCCATCGAGCGCGCCGGCGACCTCGTGTCGATCCTGACCAACATCAAGGCTGGTGATGTCCTGTTTATCGATGAGATCCACCGGCTGAATCGAGCAGTTGAAGAAGTCCTTTACCCGGCGATGGAAGACTTCGCGGTCGATATCATGATCGGCAAGGGGCCGGGTGCGCGGTCAATGCGGTTGAACCTGCCTCGCTTCACGCTCATTGGTGCGACTACACGCCTGGCGCTGCTTACGAGTCCGCTTCGTGACCGATTTGGCGGCGTGTTCCGGCTCGATTTCTACGACGACGAGGCGATGGCGCAGATCGTAGAGCGATCGGCACGCTTGCTCAACGTTGAGATCGAGGGCAACGGGTCCAGCGAGATTGCCAAGCGCTCGCGCGGTACGCCGCGCGTTGCGAATCGACTGCTGAAGCGCGTGCGTGATTACGCGCAGGTGCGAGCGTCAGGTGTCATCACTGAAGATGTTGCCAGTGATGCAATGTCGCTGCTGGATGTTGATGTTCTCGGTCTCGATGATGTCGATCGTCGCATCCTGCTCGCGATTATCGAGAAGTTTGAGGGCGGGCCGGTCGGTGTCGATACGCTCGCAGCAGCGACCAGCGAAGAGACCGACACGATTATGGATGTCTACGAGCCGTATCTCATTCAGTTAGGTTTCCTGCAGCGCACACCGCGCGGTCGGGTTGCGACTCGACGGGCATACTTGCATCTGGGCTTGCCGGCTCCGACGCTCTCTGACGCAGCCCGGCAAGCACTGTTGTTGAAGCAGATGACGAGGAACGGTGACCGACTCGCCAATTCCTATCGACTGGTTCGACTACGATTTGCCCGAAGAACTGATCGCCCAACATCCCGTTGAACCGCGTGACGCTGCCCGGATGCTCGTTGTCGATCGCGCGAGACAGCAAATATCAGATCGTGTCTTTCATGACTTGCCGGAATACCTCCAACCAGGTGATTTGATCGTCGTGAACGACACACGCGTGCTGCGTGCTCGGTTGTTTGCTCAGCGCGAGACCGGTGGGCGAGTTGAGTTTCTGCTGCTCCAGCGTTCGGCAGATGGGAACTGGACATCGCTCGCGCGTCCTGCCCGTCGCCTGCGTGACGGCGAACGATTGCGTCTTGTTGGGCCTGATGGGCAATCGGGCGCTGACATCATCGAGGTCGTTGGCCGAAGCGAGGACGCGGTTGTCGTGCGCTTCGACGACGAGCGGGCGATCGATCGTGCCGGTCGGGTGCCACTTCCGCCGTATATCCACGAAGACCTCGGCGACCCGGAGCGCTACCAGACCGTCTACGCGCGCGAAACCGGCTCGGCGGCTGCGCCGACTGCCGGCATGCATTTCACCCCAGAGCTCATGCGACAGTGCGAAGCCGCTGGTATTCGCATGACGAGTGTGACATTGCACGTGGGCCTCGGTACGTTTCAGCCGATCAAGACGCAGGATGTTCGTGATCATCCAATGCATGCAGAGGTGTATGCAGTCGAGCCAGAAGCGATTCGCGCGATTCGAGAGGCACGTGCCAATGGCGGGAGGATCCTGGCTGTTGGCACGACATCGGTTCGCACGCTTGAATCAATTGCTGATCGAGTGCTCACGTCGGAGGACGAGGGACCCGTTTCCGGTTCGACGCGTCTGTACATCACGCCGGGCTACGAGTTCCAGCTTGTCGACCGCATGATTACAAACTTCCATCTACCGAGAACGACACTGCTGCTGCTCGTCGCATCGATCATGGGTGAGGACCTGATGCGGCGCGCATATGCGCATGCGGTCCGCGAGCGTTATCGCTTCTACTCTTTCGGCGATGCGATGCTGATCGTGTAGTATCACGGGTGGTTCGCGAAACAGGGATCCGTTCCAGGGAATCTGATAAAGGAGCGCAACGCATTGGCTGAAATGGAGATCACACGCGAGAACGCGTGGGCGCTGCTCAATGAGTACGTCAAGAATGAGCCGCTCCTGCGCCACTGTCTCGGCGTTGAGGCGTGCATGCGCGAGTACGCGCGCGTCTTCGGAGAAGACGAAGAGTATTGGGGATTTGTCGGGCTGATTCATGATTTCGACTTCGAGATCCACCCGACGCTCGATCAGCACCCACAGGACGGCGCACCGATCCTGCGCGAGCGCGGAGTTCCCGAGGCTGTGGTTCAGTCCGTTCTGTCACACGCCGATCATCTCGATGTGCCGCGGGCGACGAACCTGGAGAAGACGCTGGCTGCCGTCGATGAGATGAGCGGTTTTGTCACCGCCGTTGCTCTTGTGCGGCCCAACAAGTCGATCGATGAAGTGACGCCCAAGTCAGTCAAGAAGAAGATGAAGGACAAGGCGTTCGCCAGAGCCGTGCATCGCGAATCGCTGACAGCGACCGCCGAGGATCTCGGCATTGACTTCGACACTCATATCCTGCATGTCATCGACGGCCTCTCGACGATCGCGCCGCAATTGGGATTGCAGCGGACCGCGACCGCGGACATCGGTGAGTAGCGTGCGCGCTCTTCGGCTCGCAATAGCCCTCGTCGCGTGCATCGTGTTGGCAGCGTGTGGCACAACCAGTGTTGTTGAACCTGATGTTCAATCTACTTCAACGCCGGAGCAGGTTGGGTCATCAAACGACAGTTATTCGTATTCGACTGAAACCCCAGGAGGTACTGTGGCGAAGCAGTGGAGTTCACCACCCGCGATGCAGTTGGAGTCCGGCAAGGACTACCAGGCGATTCTGCACACGAACAAGGGCGACATGACGATCGACCTGTTGGAGAGCGAAGCTCCGAATACGGTGAACAACTTCGTGTTCCTGGCCGAGCAGGGCTACTACTCCGATGTTCCATTCCATCGTGTCATCAAGTCGTTCATGGTCCAGACGGGTGATCCGACCGGCACCGGCGCTGGTGGACCGGGATACAAGTTCGCCGATGAGCCGGTGACGCGCGATTACGTTCGCGGAACGGTCGCGATGGCCAACGCTGGGCCGAACACCAACGGCTCGCAGTTCTTCATCATGCATCAGGACAACCCGCTGCCGAAGAACTACACCATCTTCGGCGAGCTGATCGACGGCCTCGATACGCTGGACGCGATCGCCAACACGCCAGTCGGACCGAGTGGCCGAGGTGAGATGTCGGTCCCGCAGGAGCCGCTGATTTTGACGAGCGTCGAGATCGTTACCAAGTAATCTCGCAAATCGTGGTACATAGGTGGGGCGACCTTCAGGTCGCCCCATTTGTTTGTTGCGAAGCGCACTGTGGCGCAACGGAGTGAATTGACAACCATGAAGCTGTGGCTCGTTCGGCATGGTGAAACCGCTTCAAATGCGGGTGGAGTGTTTCAGGGGCATATCGATATTGCATTGAACGAGGTCGGTGAGGCACAGGCAAAGAGCGTTGGCCGTCATCTGGCTGATGTCGATTTCGACGCGATCTTCGCGAGCGATCTCCAGCGTGCCGCGCGTACAGCGCTACTCATCGCCGGCGAGCGGCCGGTCACGCTCGATGCCGATCTGCGCGAGATGAACTACGGGATATTGCAGGGCGTTGCCTATGCAGACGCAGCCGACGTTCTCCGTCCTCACGGTCTCGATGCGGCCTGGATCAATGGGGATGTCCAACGCGGACGCCACGTCTTACCAGAGGGTGAAAGCCTGCGGCAATTCCGCTACCGAGCGGCCCGTTTCGTCGATCGGATCGATCGCGACTACAGCGAGGTGGCAGATGCCAACATCCTCATCGTTGGCCACGGCGGTCTCCTGGCGATACTGACCACCGTGTTGCTCGGACTCCCCGCGAAGACGAGAAACAATTTCCGATTCGCCAACTGCGGTGTCACCGTTCTGACGCGAACGCGGGCAGTGACAACGCTTGATCGACATAACATCATTCTCTGGAATGACGGTCAGCCGTTTACCGACCGCGGGCTACCCGGTCAACTGAGTCAACGAGGCGAGTGATGTCCTCGGTGTCGGTGAAGTAGGTACACGAAACGCGCACAGCGCTGGGGCGCTCGACGCGGCGCTGGGCGATGCGATCGTTATCCCAGAGCACGCGACTGACTTCTTCGCCGGCCAGGTCGGCGACAGTGAATGTCACGATCCCCGAAGAATCCTGCCAATCCTGCGGCGTTATCACCTGAACGCCCGGTATTTCCGCGAGTGCATCCTTCATCTGCGCTGAGATGGCGGCGACGTGGGAGAAGATCGCTTGCCAGCCGAGGTCAGCCTGGTACTCGATGGCGTCCGCCAAGGCTTCGTAGATGTGCCAGGCGCGCGTGCCGAACTCAAATCGCGACGCGTCGCCGGCAAATGCAAGTCGGGGTGGAGGATCAACCTGGTAGTGGTCGCGAGACCATGCAGGAGCGACAGCGCCATCACCGAAGTAGGCGGGCGGTACGAGATCGAGCGATCGGGGGCTGAACCAGGCGAACCCGGTGCCCTTTGGACCGGCGAGCCACTTGTGGCCGTTGCCAATCACGAAGTCGGCGTTCAGCGTTGGAATGTCAACCGTGAATTGTCCGACTGACTGCGAGGCGTCGATCAGGATCGTGACATCCGGTCCGACGATCTCGCGGATGCGCTCGACCGGCACTCGGATGCCGGTCTCGCAGGAGACCTGGCTCATGGCAACTACGCGTGTGTTAGCGGTAAGTCCGCTGCGGATATTGGCGATGAGTTCGTCCGGGTCAGGGCTCAATGGCACGAAACGCAGCTTGCCGCCGGCGCGCTCACAGGCGGCAAGCCAGGGGAATATCATGGCCGGGTGCTCTTCTGTCGAAGTCAGCACCTCCTCGCCGGACTGCAATGGGAAGCGTGCTGCGATCCAGTTGATGCCGTCTGTGGCGTTCCGATTCAACGCGAGATCAGACGGCGCAACATTCAGCAGGTTCGCCAGCGTGCGACGCGCACGCTCGTAGCCTTCGACAGCGCGTGCTTGACCGGTGTGGCCGAAACGCTCGTACGCGGCGACGTACTCCAGGTGCCTGGCGAGGACAGGTTCGGCCATCACGCCGACAGTTCCGGTGTTGAGATAGGTCCACTCGCTCAGGATCTGCAGCGCCTGACGAACCTTGCTCAGGTCGTAGTCGGGAATCGGAGTTGCCACGTCCATCTGATCCGCCACCTGACACTCACATCGAATGCATAGCGGACGGATCGTAGCAGAAGTGAGATCGCAATTCGATGGAATGGATAGACGAAGGACCCGGCACTTCGCCAGGTCCTTCGTGCAGGTGCTTTCGCAAAGATGAATCAGGCGACGAGGGCGTCGTACAGCCGCTCGTAGTCACTCAGGAGCTTCAGCCAGTGTCGCTCCCAATGCGACACATCCTTACCGCTCACCAGAGCTTCATCGATCATGCGATAGCCCTCTTCGAGGCGGGTCTCGATCATCTGGAGCTCTTCGCGGAGTGATGCGATGTGATCAGTAACATCGATCGTCAGAGATGGCATTGCCGACATCATCAGATCCTTTCTCCACCGGTCGCTGACGATCAGGACGCCAGGCTTGCGGCGCCGCGTTCAGCCTGAATCTGCTCGATGAGCTGCGACATGTCGCGTCGACTCAACTCGCTGAGGCTGCTGCCGAACGTCTGCTGAGCTCGTTCTTCGATTCCATCGCTCGTTAGCCCGACTTCTCGAGCAATCGAACGCAGATACTTCATCTGACGATCAGTCGCATCCTGACGCGTATTCTGCGCGGGTCGCGGGCCGTCGCGCCGCGCCTGGAGTGCGACAGGTGCGTCAACAATGCGCTGCTGCTCAGCACCAAACTCGAAATCCCAGCAGAACTGTGTGCCGAACCCGAGTGCCGCCAATGCTCGACCGAGCGCCTTCGTCTCGGCCTTCTCCAAGTAATCGCCGAAGTCGTCAATGCCTTCGCTGCCCCAGCCTGTTGCTGACGCTCCGCTGGGGAGGGTGACTCGAGCGCGGAAGACTGCCATGCTGTTGTGATGTTCGACGAGCTCGGTTTCGACTTGTGCCTCTGGATACTGCGAGCGCATCCAGACGAGACGCCACTTCACTTCCAGATAATCTCGGCCACTCACCTTCGTGAGATAGCGGGTTGGATCGAATGCGGACTGCTCGCTCACCGTCTGTTCTCCGTTTCCGTCTTCGTACTGCCGTCCGCTAGAACGGATGTTCTACATGCATTCTAATCATATCGTGCCCACTTGTCAACACCTGCTAATGCCGCTGCCGGGTTGGTCATTCACCGATCGGGAGTACGGCTGGCTGTGCTATAATGCGGCCCAATTCAAGTGTACGGACACCAAGGAGCGTGACTGGTGCGGGTAACGTGCTCACAGGGAAGTCTCCATCGTGCGTTGTCGGTCGCCGGACGCGCCGTCGCCGCTAAGAGCACGCTGCCGGCGCTCGGGAACTACTTGCTTGAAGCTGCTGACGGGGCGCTGACGATTTCGGCAACCAACCTGGAGTTGGCGATCACCTGCCGGGTCGAGGCCGATGTTCTTGAGCCGGGGCGAATCACGGTTCAGGCCCGGGTGCTGAGCGAGTTCGTCGCCAGCCTTGACGATGAGCCTGTTGAGCTGAGTCAGGAACAGGGACCGTTGACAGTGACCGTGCGACAGCGAGCCACGCAAGCGCACGTCCGCGGCACCGATCCTGAAGACTTCCCGGTGATTGCGCGAAACGTCGATGGTGGGGCGACTCTTGTTGTCGAGCCCGCGATCCTCCGCGACGCGATCTCTCGCGTCGTCTTTGCCGCTGCGAGCGACGACAGTCGTCCCGTGCTTGCTGGCGTGCAACTAACTGCTCGCGACAGCAAGCTCTCACTTGCGGCCGCTGATGGGTTCCGCATGTCCGTCCAGAAGCTGAACCTCGATCGCCCGGCCGATCAGGATCTGTCAATCATTGTTCCAGCGCGGTCGTTTCAGGAAGTCTCACGTGTTCTCGCCGATGGCGATGATGTCGTTGTCCTCACCGTCACGCCGAACCAGAGCCAGCTGCTTGTCTCGCTGGAGGATGTCTGGATCTCGACGCGCTTGATTGATGGTACGTTCCCGGATCTCTCGCAGATTATTCCGAAGGACTGGAACACGCGCACGACCGTCCAACGCGATGACCTGCTGGATGCGACCAGGCGGGCAACGATCTTCGCCCGCAGCAACAACGATGTCGTGAAGCTGGAAATCGAACCAGCAAACGAATCGCTCGATGTCGGGCGCGTCACTGTGACCGGGACAGCTGCCGATACCGGCGATAACCGCGATGACATCGACGCTCAGGTTGAGGGCGAGGAAGTTCAGATCGCGTTCAATGGTCGGTACCTGAATGACGTGCTTTCTGTCCTGCGTGACGCGCGTGTGGCGTTTGAGCTGCAGGGACCGAACAGTGCCGGTGTGATCAAGGCTGCAGATTCTGAAGAATTCGTTCATGTCATCATGCCGATGGTCATTGGTGCCAGCTAGCGACAGCAGCAGGTGACGAGTCCCGAACCAGTCATCCTCCGCAAGCTTGAGCTGGAACAATTTCGGGTCTACGAGTCGCTGAGTCTTGATGTACCGTCCGCCGGTCTTCGCATCATTGGTGCGAACGGTACCGGTAAGTCCTCACTCCTTGAAGCAATCGAGCTGGTGTCCACGACACGTCCGCGCCGCGGCGCGCTGGATAGTGACCTGATCGCGCACACCAGCGGCATAGATCTGGGTGTGCCCCCGTACGCTCGGGTTGACGCAACCGTGTGGCGGAGCGACACGGTTGTTGAAATCGGCGTGTTCATTCAGCGCTACGAACATCGGTCGGGAACGAAGAAGGTCCTGAAAGTTGCTGATCGGTCGCGGCGCGCTGGCGACGTCGTCGGGCTAGTCCCAACGGTCACGTTTTCGCCGGATGATCTGGATCTGGTTCTGGGCTCGCCGTCGGTGAGGCGACGCTTCCTTGACATCATGCTTTCGCAGACTGACCGGCGCTACCTGGCGCACCTCTCGCGCTACGCCCGGATTTTGACGCAGCGAAACAGTCTCCTGAAGGACGTTGCCGCGTCAGGTGGGGATTCCTCGGATCAGTTTTCCTATTGGGACGAACAGATTATCGGCTTGGGGTCATACATTCTGGCGGCTCGGGTTCGGGCGCTAAGGATGATTGGCACGATGGCAACTGAGTCATTCGGCAATCTTACGCCCTTATCAGGTCAATTCAGCCTTTCCTACGCCTCGACGCTTGATGCAGTAGACGGATGGTGGGACTCAATAGCCGATGATTCGAGCGACGTGATTGATGCTGCGCAACGGGTTGGCGTGCAATATGAGCGCCAATTGACGAAGGGGCGCGCCGCCGATATCGCGCGAGGATCGACGCTCATCGGGCCACACCGGGACGATGTCCTGTTGCAGCTGAACGACCGAATACTGTCTCGATTTGGTTCACGTGGGCAGCAACGGCTGGCCGTGATGGCGCTGAAGATTGCCGAGCTCGCCCACGCGGAGTTTGCCACCGGATTCCGCCCGATTCTTCTTCTTGACGACATCCTCTCTGAACTCGACCCGCATCATCGCGACACGCTCCTCGGGATCGTTGTGCGCGGTGGTCAGACGTTCATCACGGCGACGGAAGACTCGCTCGTGGATCGCGAAGAACTTCGTGACCTGGCCGCCGTTCGGCTCACTGGAGTCGGCCGTTTAGAGCGCTAGCGGTGTCGATTTCGGTTGCGATTACGGGCATTCGTTCGTATACTTCGTGACTGTTGCCTACCGATGGGGAGTCGTCTAACGGTAGGACGTGTGACTCTGGATCACAAAGTTGGGGTTCGAATCCCTGCTCCCCAGCCACAACGAGCAAACGAGAAAGCCCGCCAATATAGGCGGGCTTTCTCGTTGGAATCGACCAACCGAACGTCAGTCGACGTTCCACTCCTGGTGAATGAGTTTCCTTCGGCGTGCGCGCATTCGAACCATTCCGGGGCGAATGCGGCCGAAGAAGCCGTAATAGAACAGCCCCCCAAAACCCCACGGTGCCGATAGCGCCGTCACCATCCAGAACGCGTCCGTTGTGGGGAACGCGATCAGGATGATGATCGAAGTGACGATCTTGAATGCGAGAAGCGTCCAAACCGACGCCCAAACGATCGTTTTGATGTCGGCTGGATCTTCCCGGTACACGCCAGGCGCGTGCTTCTGGGACGTGTCTGCGTGGTGGTGTCTGGTATGGGGAGACATATCCCGTTTCCTAATCTCGCTTGTGCCTAACTCAACCCTACGATCTCACCATCATCGTCAATGTCAATCCGCAACCCGGCCGGAGACTTCCCGAGCCCCGGCATTGTCCGCATCTCGCCAGCAATCGGATAGATGAAACCGGCGCCAGCCGAGGCACGCACTTCGCGGATCAACAGGTCGAAGCCTTCGGGACGTCCGACGAGCTGTGGATCACCGCTGAGCGACAGGTGCGTCTTGGCCATACAAATCGGCAAGTTGTCGTAGCCCATCTTCGTGTAGGCGCGGATCGCGCGCTCCGCACCCGGCGTGTAGCTGACTGAACCCGCCCCGTACATCTCCTTCGCGATCGTCTCGATCTTGGACTTGATCGGTGTGTCGAGCTCGTAGAGATGCTTGAAGTTGCTGCCGTGTTCAGCTGCCCGTAACGTCGCGCGAGCGAGATCCGTGCCACCAGCTCCGCCTTCAGCAAACACCTTGCTGACCGCTACGTCAAATGCACCAGCTTCCATCGACACCTTCCGGACCAGCTCCATCTCAGCTTCAGTGTCATCAGGGAAGTGGTTGATGGCCACGACAACCGGGATGCCGTAGCTGCGGACATTCTCGATCTGCTTGACGAGATTGCCGATACCAGCGCGGAGTGCGTCCAGGTTTTCGCTGCTGAGTCCGGGATCGAGCGGGCGACCGGCAATGATCTTGAACCGACCGCTATGCGCCTTCAATGCGCGGATCGTTGCGACCAGTACTGCCGCGTCCGGTTTGAGGCCGCTGACACGGCACTTGATATTGAAGTTCTTCTCGGCACCCAGGTCAGCACCGAAGCCGGCTTCGGTAATCAGTATGTCGGCGAGACGGAGGCCGATCTGATCGGATACGACCGACGAATTGCCATGAGCGATGTTGCCGAACGGCCCAGCGTGGACCAGCGCCGGTGTGTTCTCCAGCGTCTGGAGCAGATTCGGCTTGATCGCGTCCTTCATCAGTACGGTCATCGCGCCGGCGATGCCGAGCTGCTCGACAGTGACCGGCTGCTTATCCTTCGTCTGGCCGATGATGATGCGCTTGAAGCGGTCGCGGAGATCGTCGATGCTCGTTGCGAGCGCGAAGATCGCCATGATCTCCGAAGCAGCTGTAATGTCGAAGCCGGTCTCACGGGGGCTGCCATTACCATCACCAAGTCCGGTCACGATTTCGCGCAGTGAACGATCGTTGACATCGAGCACACGCCGCCACGTGATTGTCGATGGATCGATGTTGAGCGGATTGCCCTGGAATAACGAGTTCTCAACGAACGCCGAGCAGAGATTGTGAGCGGCTGTTACGGCATGGAAATCGCCAGTGAGATGGAGGTTCAGATCCTCCATTGGAATGACCTGTGCATGCCCGCCACCGGCAGCACCCTTGATTCCAAAGACCGGGCCCAGTGACGCCTGCCGGATTGCAATGATGGCGTTGGCCCCAACGTGCGCCATTGCCTGACCGAGGCCGACCGTCGTCGTCGTCTTGCCTTCGCCGAGCGGCGTCGGTGTGATGGCTGTGCAGACGACGTACTTGCCGAGCGGACGTTCAGTCGGACGCTGGAGCGCTTTGAGATCGATCTTGGCCTTGTAACGCCCGTACAGCTCAAGATCGTCTTCATGGATGTTCAGCTTGGACGCGATCTCGGTGATTGGCTTGAGCGTCGCTTGGTGCGCGATCTCAATGTCAGTCAGCATCGTGTTCATTCACCTTCCGCTACTACATGGTCAGCCTCGGCCGCATCAGTCTTGGCAGCGCGCTGGTACTGCAGGGTAGCCGCCTTAATCGTATTGCGAAGGAGAACCGAGGTCGTGACCCGTCCCGTACCCCCTGGAACCGGTGTTAAGGCACCGGCAACCTCTGTGACGCCCGTCGCGTCGGCATCGCCAACCATCTTGCCATCCACGAAATTTACGCCGAAGTCGACGACGGTGGCCCCCGGACGGATCATATCCGCTCGCAGCGTTCCCGGGCGGCCCACTGCGCAAATGATGATGTCCGCTTCGCGCGTGTAGCGCTCCGGGTTCGGTGTGCGTGAATGGCAAATGGTTACGGTTGCGTTCTCGGCCAGCAGCATCGACGCCATTGGACGCCCAACGACCGGACTACGACCGAGCACGACCGCCGTGCGGCCAATGAGTGGGATCTGGTAGTGCTTGAGGAGTGCCATTCCACCAGCCGGAGTTGATGGCGCGAGGACATTGCGATCGTCGTGAAACAACCGTCCAGCATTGAACGTTGTCACTCCATCGATGTCCTTCAATGGGTCAAGCAGGTCAGCAACCTCGATGCGTGACAAGTGTGGAGGTAACGGCTGGAGAACGAGGATGCCATGTACATCGTCGCGATGATTGAGCTCAAGCACTTGGCGATTCAGCTGGTTCTGGCTCACTGAACTGGCAAGCTCGACGACGTGCGCAGGGATACCAACACCAGCCGCCGCCTTGACGATTGCATTCAGGTAGGCACGGGCACTCGGATCGCCGCCGACGAGGAGAATCGCCAAGCCAGGTGTGACCTGATAGCTGTTCTCAAACCTCCTCAATTCGTCAATTGCACGATCTCGTAGCGCACGTGACACCGGCCGACCGTCAAGCAACAGTGCAGTCATCGCGATCCCCCGTCCAGCTCTCGCCCGAGCACTGCCTCTCGCGTTGCTCTCTCGACATCGCTGACGAGTGCTGAAACCCGCTGGCGAGCCGAGTCCCAGCGGGCGCGAAGTTCGTCTGCAACGGCGACTGAATCTGAATCATCTCGCAGGAGCTCGATGTTCACCTCAGCAGTGAGAAGCGCTGCGCGAGCAGCGCCTTCGGCGATTGTTGCGGCGGCACCCAGGTCGCTGATCGTGAAGCGGGTAGCTATCGGCAGATGCGGGATGACGTGCTCGATCAGCGCGATTGCTCCTTCGGCGATTGCGATCGGCGTCAGGGCGGCTCGCCGCAGGGCAGCGAAATAGGGAACGCGGTCGGCGGTTTGCCTGGACTCGCGCTGCGCGTCGAGCAGCGCCTGAAGCGACGCAATGTCGTTGTCAGCGTCTGCGTAGAAACGCTCGGTGAGTGATTCCAGTGCATCAATCGCAGCGGTGATTTCGTCCCGGCGATCGGCGTTTGACTTGCGGCGGTAGCTCAGCCGAAAGACGAGCAGAGCACTCGCCGCCGCGCCGGCGCACGCCAGCGCGGCGACGCTTCCGCCTCCGCAAAACACGTCCGGATCGGCAATACGCCGGTTGAATTCGAGTGCTGGGAGCGAGCTGACTGGCTCCCAGCGGTCGGTACTGGCCATATCCATCCCTTCAACAACAGCCAACCGTCGCCAACAGGCGACAGCACTGCTATGGCAGGGATGGTAACGCAGAACGCACTTGCGTACGTTTCCCGGCTCATCCACAACGAGACACTCATCAGCGTCGTGATGGTGGCGCAATACTGCATCAATGTCGATAGATGTGGATTCTCTGGTATCCTCTTGACCACGTGTCAATTGCATGTTAGTCTTGGCACTACGAACGAACGGTGTGTTCGTTCAGAGGCAACGGACCTCGGGCGAGGCGAGGCCACCGTGCAAATTGGATGATCGAGGAGCACGCAATGGATGACCTCAACGGAGCACCTGTCCGTCAGTCGAGTGGGTTCGCGGGTCTTCTGCGCGATATGCGCGATCGCCGACGTCTTTCACAGAGTCGCCTTGCTGAAGCGGCAGGCTTTGATCACTCGTATGTGAGCCGACTTGAGAGTGGCAATCGGATGCCGACTCGCGATGCTGTGCTGAAGCTCGGCGACGCAATGGCGCTGGAGGAGAGCGAGCGCGACGCGTTGCTGGCCTCTGCCGGATTTATGCCTGGCCGGATCGAGAGTCTGTTTGCGAACGAGCCGGTGCTCTCTGAGGTTCTGGCCTGCTGCAGGACGGCAGCGTGCCGGATGAGGTTCGCGACGATGTTCGGCGTATGATTTCTCTACTGGTACGCCAGGCTCAGCGGGCGTCGTACACGACCCCGGCCGTGACGCACGCTGGCGCAGTGGTTGCCGCATAGCGGGTGCTTCTTCACGCGAGGTAGCGGTGCCGTCCAGTTGTCCCACGACGGCACCTCGCGTATCCTGTCGTCAGTGTACGTACAGTCCGGATGAAGGCCCGCAAGTGACCTGATGTCGCTACACGGGCCCGATGGAGGGTTTCATGTCGTCGTTTACCCATCTGCACTTGCACACTGAGTTCTCGTTGCTCGATGGGCTGGGCCGCATTAACGACTACATGGCCAAGGCGACCGAGTACGGCATGAGCCACATCGCCCTCACTGATCACGGTGTGATGTATGGCGCGCTCGACTGGTATCGGGCCGCAAAGAGCCACGACCTCACGCCGATCATCGGCGTCGAGGCGTACCTCGCGCCGGGCAGCATGTCTGACCGCCAGACGCGGCAGAATTTTCATTTATTGCTGCTGGCCGAAAACGAGAAGGGCTATCGGAATCTGCTGAAGCTTTCCAGCAAGGCAAGCATCGATGGCTTTTATTATCGCCCGCGGATCGACCTGGATCTCCTCAACGAGCTAAGTGATGGATTGATCTGCACCTCTGCCTGTCTTGGTGGGCCGGTCGCCAACAATTATCTTGAAGCGAAGGACTCCGAAGCCGAGCGCATGGCAGCGTCGCTGGCCGACATATTTGGCAGCGATCGTTTCTTCCTCGAGGTTCAGGACCATGGCATGCCCGAGCAGCAGCGTGTCAACCGACAGCTGATTGACCTGTCAAAGCGCATGGGTTTGCCGCTCGTTGCGTCGAATGACGTGCACTACGTCAATCAGGAAGACGCGGCGATGCAGGACGTGCTGGTCTGCATTCAGACGAACGCGACCATCGACGACCCGAAGCGTATGAAGATGGAGTCCGATCAGCTCTACTTCAAGTCCCCGCAGGAGATGAAACGCCTGTTTGGCGATTTGCCGGAAGCGCTGGAGAATACGTGGCGAATCGCTGAGCGCTGTGATTTGCAACTCGATTTCGACCGACTCCTTCTGCCGGACCCCGGCATCCCCGAGGGCGTCACTCCGCAGCAGCATCTCTCTGATCTGTGCTGGCGCGGACTTGCTGAGCGCTACCATGACATAACGGACGAAGTTCGTCAGCGGCTTGAATATGAGTTGTGGGTGATTGAGCAGACTGGCTTCGCCAGCTACATGCTCATCGTCCGCGACTTTGCCCAGTTCGCTCGAGATCGGCAGATCCCGTTTGGAGTGCGTGGTTCGGCAGCGGCCAGCATCGTTCTGTACACGCTCGGCATCACCGATATCGACCCGATTGTCAACCGGCTGGTGTTCGAGCGCTTCCTGAACATCGAGCGGCGCGAGATGCCGGACATCGACATGGATTTTGCCGACAATCGCCGCCAGGAAGTGATCGACTACGTCGCACAAAAGTACGGGCACGACCGCGTTGCCCAGATCATCACGTTCGGGACGATGGGGGCGAAAGCGTCCATTCGCGACGTCGGGCGCGCGATGGGCTGGTCGCCCATTGACGTCGACCGTGTAGCCCGGCTCATCCCGACGACGCTCGGCATGACGCTGGAGCGCGCGCTTGTCGAGAGTAGCGAGCTGCGCACGCTTGCTGAAGAAGACGAGCGGGTCCGAAAGATGATCGAGACCGCTCAGCATCTTGAAGGCATTTCACGACACGCGGGTACCCACGCTGCCGGTGTCGTCATTAGCGCTGAGCCGCTCGTCGAGCACGTGCCGTTGCAGCGACCGGCTCGGGGCGATGAAAACGCGCTGCCCACAACGCAGTTCACGATGGAGAACGTTGCCGCCATCGGCCTGCTGAAGATGGACTTCCTTGGTCTCGCCAACCTGACAATCCTCGGCGAGGCGGTGGAAATCATCAAGCAGACGCGTGGCGAGTCGCTTGACCCAAAGGCGTTTCCGGATGGGGACGCGCCAACTTATGAGCTGCTCGGGGCTGGTGAGACGTTTGGCGTCTTTCAGCTCGAGAGCGCCGGTATGCGCCGGGCTATCAGAGACCTGCGCCCCGAGTCAGTCGCCGAGCTCTCGGCCATGGTCGCGCTCTATCGACCAGGGCCGATGCAACATATCCCAACCTTTTGCCAGACCAAGCACGGTGAGCAGGAGATTCGCTATCCGCATCCCGACCTCGCCGAGATTCTTGACGAGACGTATGGCGTGATTGTCTATCAGGATCAGGTGCTGCTCATCGCCCAGCGCTTCGCGGGCTACACACTCGGCGAAGCGGACATCATGCGCAAGGCGATGGGCAAGAAGATCGCTGAGAAGATGCGCGCTGAGCGGGAGCGTTTCCGCTCCGGGTCGATTGAGAAGGGCTACACGGCCGCCGACGCGGACAAGATCTTCGACCTGATTGAGCCGTTCGCCGGATATGCGTTCAACAAGGCGCACGCAGTCTGCTACGGCACGATCGCGTATCAAACCGCGTACCTGAAGTCGAACTATCCAGCCGAGTACATGACCGCCGTCCTCCGGCTTGCTCCCAGCCATCCGTCCGGTTCGGCTGCGCGGGTTGCTGCAGCGGTTGCGGAGTGCGCCAAGCTCGGCATTCCGGTTCTCGGACCGGACATCAACCACAGTGGCGTGAACTTCAACGTTGAGGTGCTCGACAACGGCCAGCAGGCTATCCGCTTCGGCCTGTCGATCGTCAAGAACGTTGGCGAAGCAGCCGTTGATGAGATTTGCCGCGTGCGAGGCGAACAGCCAAACGCTGAGTTCACCTCATTAGAAGCACTCTGTGATGCTGTTGACTACAACTTCCTGAACAAGCGTGTCATGGAGAGCCTCATTCGTGGGGGAGCTCTGGACTGTCTTGGTGAGCGAGCTGATCTATTGGCTCGTCTCGACTCAGCGATGTCGTCAGCGCAGCGGACCCAGAAAGCACGCGATCGTGGGCAGATGGGCCTGTTCGGCGCACTGATGGAAGAGCCTCCAACCGCGACGATCGCGGCCTCCAATGTGCCCGCGCTGCCCAAGAAGCAGCTGCTTGCCTGGGAAAAGGAGTACCTGGGCACGTATCTAAGCGAACATCCATTGACCGATGTGATTGCTGAAGTTCGGGAACGCGGTGAGCAGTATCAGGCGATAGGCGAGCTCGATCCCGAGATCGCAGGGCAGAACGTGAAGATCCTGGCAATTGTGGCCGGGGTTCGCAAGATGACCACGCGAACGAACAAGACCATGGCGGTCGCGCAGATGGAAGATCTCACCGGGTCAGTTGAAGTGGTTCTGTTTCCCGAGACATTCGATCGACATGGATCTCTTTGTGTTGAAGATCAGATCCTCGTCATTCGCGGTCGAGCCGACTCACGCAACGACAGCATTCAGATCATCGCCGAAGATGTCTCGCCCTATGAGCCGTCCGCTGAGCCAGTCACTCCGGCACCGAAGACGTTTGTCTGGATTCGACTTTCGTCCGCCAAGGACCGTCCACAGGACCTCGAGACGATGGAGCATGTGGCGCGACTGCTGCGCGAGTTCCCTGGCGATGATGCCGTCATGATCGAAATCGAGACCGGCACTGGCACGACCGTGCTGCGTTCGCGGATTCACGTTGATTGGTGCCCTGATCTGGCCGAAGCGCTGTGCGAAACGATGGGTGCCGACAAGGTACGAGCGACAGTTGTCGAGCCGGAAGCGACCCGCGCAGCACGACGCTAGCCTGAGAGCTTCTCTGACCTCAAAGTCTTGTGCGACATATCCCAGTAGCTCTTTACCACTACGCCGAGCCCTGGCTTCGGCGAGCGAGGACACGCTCCAGAAGCCAGCGTGGATTCTCGCGCAGGACCGTCGCGAGGTTGGCTTCCTGAATGCCGGCACCGCGAGCGACTCGCTGTTGGAACCCGATCGACAGGAGGTCGGACGGTTCGTGCGCGTCGCTGTTGACGATCAGTCGAGCGCCTGCACGTTCGGCGCACCGCACGACGTGCCCGTTGGTGAGCGAGTGCCCTCGGCGGGCGCTGACTTCCAGCAGCACGCCGCGTTCGGCAGCCAGCGCTGCATCTTCGTTGGTCAGCATCCCTGGGTGGGCGAGGACGTCGACGTACCCGCACTCAATCGAAGCGTGATTGGTACCCTCGGGTACCGGCTCGACCGGGGTCTCGCCATGAACAACGACGATTTCCGCGCCGGAGTCGCGCGCAAACCGCGCTGCTTTGCCGATCGCCTCGGCCGGCACGTGGGTCAGCTCGACTCCGATGATGACCTTGAGTGGCCAGTAGCGCTCGATGATTTCGCGATCGCGACGCAGGTCTTCGATCAGGCGCGGCACGCCACCGACGCCCGTGTGATCCGTCATACCCAGCACGGAATAGCCATTCATCGCCGCGCGGCGTGCCTGCTCCATTGGCGACAGGACGCCGTCCGAGTAGAACGTGTGGGTGTGGAAATCGAAAACTCCGGGTGCCTCGTCTACGCTCATGTACCACTCTTTCGTCGGTGAGAGGTTACGCTGATGACTGGTGCCGGCCACAGGTGCGACAGTGCGACATTCGCATCATCGGCCAGGACGAGCGCTATGTCGTCAGGGCCGATCGTGTTCAGCACGTGGTCGACGGCTCTCTCCTCGTTCGGTGCGTTCATCAGAATCGGCGGGACGGTCGCGCTAGCGATGCCTGCTTTGATGATCGACATGCGCGACGATTCATCGTGATCGCCGTGCAGCATCGCCACGCCATGGATGCCACCCAGGATGCGTCCGGCTTCGGGCAGCTCTGCGGCTGACAACCGCGGGAGACTGCCGCAGATGACCAGCGTGCGACGGTGGGGGATGTGGCGAATACTACGGGTGATCTGCCGCAAGCTTGCGACGAGCTCAGGTGAATCAACGATAACCATCGCGCCGTTGTACTTGAGGACGTTGGTCGCGCCGGGCTGCTCTGCGGGATCAGTAGCAAAGTCAGCTAGCGCAGACCGAATCAGAAGTGGATCAATGCCAACTGCAACGGCTGCCGAAACTGCTGCCATCAGGTTCTGAATCTGATACAGAAGTGTTCCCTGCAGTGTGGCAGGGATCGTAAGATGATCGAGGATGATCGTCTGGTCGCGCTGATCTCCAACGACGATGTTGCCTCCGGCCACCCAGCAAGCTCTGCCGCCGTCTGCCAGATGCCGCTGGAGCAGCGGGTTGTCGGCATGCAGCGCATAGGGCAGGATCTCACACTCGGCGTTCATAGCAGCATTGGTGATGTCGTAGTCGTCAGCGTTGACGATAAGCAGACCGTCATTGCGCATTGACGCGATGACAATGTCCAGCGCTCTGCGCTCACGACTGGCTTCCTCCGACAACAAGCACGACTCGTTGTTGCCGCACAGCGTTGTTAGCACCCCGATAGGGTAGGTGCGCGGGGGCAGACCGGCTCCGATGACGGTCTCGGCGGTCATTTCCTGCAAAACGACCCGAAGCTCGCCATAGCGTGCGGCGAGGAGAACGCGCGACCACGGCCCCAGCTCGCCTTCCTGCAGCTCGCCATCGACGTACACACCCGACGACAACCACTGCGCCGACGGCCACCCGGCAAGGCCAAATACCCTGGTCAGCATCCACCCAATCGTGGATTTCCCGGAGGTACCTGACAGTGAGATCAGTGGCAGGGCATCAGGTCCACGCCAGTTCGGCCGCGATGTTCGTGATCCGGCATCTCTCATCGTCGTGTCGGTCACTCGTACATACTCCTATGCGATCATCGGGGACTGTCGTCGATGAGTTGGCGCTCCTGCAACGTTGCTACGAGCGCGCGCACAGCCCGGCCCCGATGGGAAATATCGTTCTTTTCAGCAATGGTGAGTTCGGCAAGCGTCTTGCCGGAAGCATCTGGTGCGCCAGGATCCTGAATTTCGAACAGCGGGTCATACCCAAAGCCGCCCGTGCCACGAGGCCGTTCAAGGATCACGCCCTGAACTTGTCCCTCGACGACGACTTCGTCTCCGTTTCGAGAGACGAACGCTGCGGCAGATACGAATCGCGCCGTCCGTTGAACACCGCTGGCATTCGTCATTCGGCGCAGAAGCTCGACGTTGTTCTCTTCATCCGTTGCGTCTTCGCCGGCAAAGCGGGCTGATCGGACTCCGGGCGCTCCATCCAGTGCATCGACAACGAGCCCCGAGTCATCAGCGATTGCTGCGTCTGCGTTCGGGGCTGCGTGGCGTGCTTTGATCAGCGCATTTTCTGCAAACGTCGAGCCGTCTTCTGGCGGCGAATCGAGTCCCGCTTCGGCCATGGATAGCAGATCAATTGATGCTGGAAGCAGCTCGCGGAGTTCGGCGAGCTTTCCAGCGTTGTTTGTCGCTACTATGACTCGCACGTTGTCATCGACTTTCCGTGCTCTACAGCCGCCGTGAGTGCATCGCCGAAGAGACGAATGGCGTTGTCAGTTGTTGCCGCCGCCACGTGTGCAATCTCGACAGCTTTCACGGTTGCAACAGTCTCCGCTGCATCGATCATCAGAGATGACTCATTGCGACGACCTCGTCGGCTCTGCGGCGCGAGATACGGAGCGTCCGTCTCCAGCATAAGACGTTCCATTGGCGTGCGCCTGATTGCATCCCGGATTGCGTCGGATCGCTTATAGGTGGCGACCCCGCCAATGCCAAGCATCAGGCCAAGATCCAGGCACGATTGAGCGAACGCAGCATCGCCCGAGAAGCAGTGCATGACGCCTCGAACAGGTCCTTCCTGAGCAATGATCTCAAGTACATCGGCCTCGGCTTCACGCTGGTGAATCACGACCGGCAGGTCCAGTTCGCGAGCGAGGCGGACCTGAGCCGTGAATGCAGCACGTTGTATGGCTGGTTCGGCGTGATCGCGGTAGTAATCCAGCCCGATCTCACCGATAGCAACGGTTCCTGTAACCTGTGCCTCCCGCTCAATCGCAGGAAGCAGGCTCTCAGCCCAGATGTCTGCGTTGTTCGGATGGAGCCCGACCGCGCGCACCATGTTGGAATGTTGCCGCAAAAGTCCTGCCGTCGATTCCCAGCGCTCAGGGTTGAAGCCAATGAGCACAAAGGCTCCGACACCGGCGCGTATGGCTCGATCGATGACTGCCTGTCGATCGTCATCGAACTCCGGCAGATCGAGGTGCACATGGGTATCGACGAAAAGCGCGGTCATTTCACGGTCACACTCTTGGCCAGATTGCGCGGCTTGTCAGGATCGCAACCGCGTCGCAGCGCGAGCTGGTAGCCGAGCATCTGCGCCGGTGGTGCCATGACAAGCGGAGCGGCGTCTCCGACGTCTTCCATCGGCAGGTGGATGTCGAACACCTCATCATCTTCCGGTGAGATACCAATGATGAGACCACCACGCGCCTTGAGCTCCATCGCGCCGGAGATGATGTCAGTGCGCGTCTCATCGAGCGGTGAGTAGACAATGCAGGGCGTGCCATCTTCAATCAACGCAATGACGCCATGCTTGAGCTCGCCACCGGCAAATCCTTCTGCGTGAAGGTAGGAGACCTCTTTGATCTTCAACGCCGCTTCGAGCGCGGTCGGGTAGGAAACGCCACGCCCGATGACGAACATATGGCCGCGGTCATTGATCCGGTCGGCGACCTCAATCACTCGGTCGACATAACTTGGCGTCAGTGCGGTACGAACGCCGTCGACCGCGCGCCAGAGTAGATCTCGCCCGACGTGCTCGGAGCCATTCAGAACGTGTGCGGTCAGGAGCAGCGTCGCGACTTTGGCTGTATAAGCCTTTGTCGACAACACGCACTGCTCGGGACCGGCGTCCAGGTGAACCGTGAAATCCGCGATGCGGTCGAGAGTTGAGCCCTTGACGTTGACGAGCGCGACGATCTTCGCGCCGCGCTTCCGTGCCGCGAGAACCGGCTCGATCACGTCGACGGTCTCGCCAGACTGCGACAGGGCCACCACGAGCGAGCGGTCGGTGAGGAAGTGCTCCTGGTATTCGAACTCGCTGCCGACCACGAAATTGACGTGCCGATGTGCGATACGCGAAAAGAGATAGCTGCCGGTCAGTGCCGCATACGAGGCTGTGCCGCAGCCAACAAGGAACGTGCCGTATGACTCGCGAATCATCGCTGCAAGCTGATGGATGTCGTCAACTTTGTCGCGCGCGATGTGCTCGATAACGCCGGGCTGCTCATTCATCTCTTTCAACATGAAATGCGGGTAGCCGCCCAGATCTGCTGAGCCCTCATCGAACGGGATGTCCGTCGAGTCCAGCGCCACCGGGCTGCCGTCGCGCACGTCCATCGATACGATCTCGTTCTGGCAGAGCTGGACGAGCTGGTAGTCCTCCAGGTAGGAGACCGTGTCTGCGTGGCCGGCAAGAGCCAACGTGTCGGACGCGATGAACGACCCGCTCCCATTGCGCCCGACGACCAGCGGCGACACATGCTTCACGGCGGTCAACGTCCGTGATTGACGATCAAGAATGATGATGGCGTTGAGACCACGCAGCTGCAGGAACGCACTGGCAACCGCCGCGCGGACTGCTTCTGGCGAGTCAGACTCACCGAGCGCCTTGCTGACCAGGTAGGCGACAACTTCGGTGTCAGTGTCGCCGACGAAGCAATAGCCGTCGTCAGTGAGCATCGCGCGCAGCGACCGGAAGTTCTCAATGATGCCGTTGTGGATGACCGCGATGCGGCCGGTTGAGTCGGGTATCGGGTGAGCGTTGGCGTGGTTCACGCCGCCGTGCGTGGCCCAGCGGGTGTGGCCGAAACCAATATCAGACGCTGGGAGATCGATATTTGCCGTGCCGATTTTGCCGACATGCTTCTCGATCTCGATGTGGCCATTGACGCCGACAGCAACGCCCCACGAGTCGTAGCCGCGATACTCCAGCCGCTTCAGAGCTCGGAGCACCATGTCGCCCGTGTCTGCCTCAACGCCGACGTAACCGAAAATTCCGCACATGCGCGCATCCCTTCGACCCGTCCGCCAATGCGGGTGGGTTCGATCTGCAAGGTGAAAATGTCATTGGAAGCGCGACAGAAAAGGTCGAGAACCAGCTACGGCTCTCAAACTGCACACGGTCGTCGCTTGTTCGGCAAATCACTCTGCCGGTTTCCGACGCTCCTGCGGGTGTGCTACCCGGAAGGCCATCCGCCGAATGGTTCGATGAGGCCTTCTCCTCGTCACCTCACGCCTCCACGTGAGGCCAGGCGCTACGACATCAAATCGATAGTCACGGCGCGCGTTCCACGACCACTATACTCGTCGCCGGAATGACGGGCAAGACGCACGCGGACGGGAAGGCCGAACGTACGATATACTCAACGTACTGGCCGATCGGCTGCCGCGGAGTTGCATGAGCGATCAAACCAGTCAGGAACCGATCCTCTTTTGGCCGGGATGCACATCCACCCCGGTTCTTCTTCACACCTACCAAAATGATGTCGATTGGATACGGCAGAGAGGGTACGGCACGCGCGCGTGATCGAACGCTATACGCTGCCCGAAATGGGCGCGATCTGGAGTGACCAACACAAGATCGATCGCTGGCTAGCGGTTGAAAAGGCAGTTTGCGAGGCGTGGGCACGTCGCGGGGTGATTCCCGAAGACGCGATGCCTGCCATTCGCCAGGCGTCCTGCGATGTCGAGCGGATGAAAGAGATCGAACGTGAGACGGATCACGACGTCATCGCGTTCTTGCGCGCGACCGGCGAGACGGTCGGCGAGGCATCGCGATTCATCCATCTTGGCCTGACGAGCTCCGATGTCATTGACACCGCCATGGCAATGCAGACGGTCGACGCGCTCAACCAGATCCTCACTCGTGTTGATGAAGCCATTGAGGCTGTCGGGCGGCAGGCGCTAGAACATCGGACCACATTGATGATCGGCCGCACACACGGTGTGCATGCCGAGCCAATCACCTTCGGATTCAAGCTCACGGTCTGGTACGACGAGTTGCGGCGCAATCGCGCGCGCCTGGTAGCCGCTCGCGAATCTATCCGGGTTGGCAAGATCAGCGGCGCAGTTGGGACGCATGCCAACGTCCCGCCAGACGTCGAGGACGATGTCTGCGCCGAGCTCAATCTCGCCGTCGCGCCCGTGTCAACGCAGATCATTCAGCGCGACCGCCACGCCGAGGTCATTTCCGCGTTGGCGTTGCTTGCGTCATCGCTCGATAAGTTTGCTGTCGAGATTCGCCATCTGGCGCGGACCGAGGTCCGTGAGCTGGAAGAAGCGTTCGACCCCGGCAATCAGGGCTCATCTGCCATGCCGCACAAGCGCAACCCGCACGAAAGCGAACGTCTGAGCGGGCTAGCGCGACTCGTGCGCGGTTACGCTGTGACCGGGCTGGAGAACGTCGTCCTCTGGCATGAGCGAGACATCTCGAACTCTTCGGCTGAGCGAGTCATCTTCCCCGATGCGTTCATCGTCGTCGATTACATGCTGCATCTCTTCACAGATCTGGTCAGTAACTGGGTCGTCTATCCGGCGCGTATGCAACAGAACCTTGACGCGACCGGCGGCGCGATCTTCTCGCAACGCGCCATGCTCGCGCTTGTTGCCGCCGGACTTGATCGGCAGGTTGCGTACAAGATCATCCAGCGCAACGCGATGCGCGCCTGGGATGAAGGCGGCCACCTGCGGGACTATCTCAAAAATGAGCCGGAAGTTGCGTCAAAGTTATCATCAGACGAGATCGACGATCTTTTTGATTACGGCTATCACCTCCAGCATATCGACCGAGCGTTCGAGCGGGTAGGGTTGCTGGAGTCGGCAACTACAGCGGTGGGAGAGGCGTCATGACGACACCACTCCGCGAGATCTCGATCCCGTCGCTGCGCAAGTTCCGTAGCGGCAAGGTGCGAGACACCTACGACCTTGGCGACCAGCTCCTGATGGTTGCTTCGGATCGCGTCTCGGCGTTCGATGTCATTCTGCCGGACGCGATTCCGGACAAGGGCCGCGTGCTGACGATGCTGTCGTCCTGGTGGTTCCGCCAGACAGACGCCATCGCGCCAAACCATTTGTTGTCAACCAACGTTGAAGATCTGCCCGAGGCCGTGCAACCGTATCGGGAGGTCCTTCGAGATCGCTTCATGCTGGTTCGTAAAGCCGAGCGCATTGATATAGAGTGCGTCGTGCGTGGCTACCTAGCCGGATCGGGCTGGGTTGAGTATCAGCGGTCCCGAACCGTCTGCGGAGAGCAGCTGCCGGAGGGGCTCGTTGAGAGCTCTGCGCTGCCGCATCCGATCTTCACGCCTGCAGCCAAAGTCGATGATGGCCACGACGAAAACATTACCTTCGCGGAAGTCGAACGACGCGTCGGCAAGGACATCGCCCGGCGATTACGCGATGCCTCGATGGCGCTCTACACGTTTGCGGAACGCAAGGCGCGCCAGGAGGGCATCCTCATCGCTGATACCAAGTTCGAGTTTGGCTTGATCGACAGGCAGCTGATCGTGATCGACGAAATGCTGACGCCGGACTCGTCCCGCTTCTGGGATGCGGGCATCTACGAGCCGGGTCGATCGCAGGACAGCCTCGACAAGCAGCCGATTCGTGACTGGCTCGAGCAGTCGGGCTGGAAGAAGACACCGCCTGCCCCGCCGCTACCGCCAGAAGTTATTGAGGCGACGACTCGCCGCTATCGAACCGCGTACGAGCGCCTGACAGGATTGGAGTTCCCGACAGCGTGAGTGTTGTGACAGATACTGTGGAATCGACGCTCAGCCATTCCTACCTGGCCGAAGTGTTCATTTCCCTGAAGCCGGTTGTAAATGACCCGGAAGGTTTGTCGATTCGTGCCGGCCTTCATTCCCTCGGCTACACCGGCGTCGAAAGTGTTCGGGCAGGTAAGTACCTGCGCCTGACTGTGAGCGCCACCTCGATGGATGAGGCCGAAGCCGAGGTCGCCCGAATGTGCGAACAGTTGCTGGCAAATCCGGTCATGGAAACGTTCCGCGTCAAGTTGACGGCACTCGCCGACCATTAGGGAGTATGTGATGCGTTTCGGGGTCGTGATTTTCCCTGGCTCAAACGGGGACCACGACGCGTTGTCCGCCGTTGAGCTTGGCCTCGGTGACGAGGTCGTGCCGATCTGGCATAAGGACCGCTCGGTCGATCATGTCGACGCGCTGCTGATTCCCGGCGGCTTCTCATACGGCGACTACCTGCGTGCCGGCGCGATTGCTCGATTCTCGCCAATCATGGATGCCGTCAGCGACTTCGCCAACCAGGGTGGGCCGGTTCTCGGGATCTGCAACGGCTTCCAGATTCTGACCGAGGCGCACCTGCTGCCCGGTGCCTTGCTGCGCAACGGTAGCCTGCACTTTGTCTGCACATGGGTCCATGTGCGCGTCGAGACGGACCGGACACCATTCACCGCCGACATCGATCCCGGTTCTGTGCTGCGCCTGCCGATTGCGCACGGACAGGGTCGCTATTTCGTCACGCCGGAGCAGTACGATGACCTGATCAAGAACGATCAGATTGTCTTTCGGTATTCGGACGCGCGTGGCGAAGTGCATGACGACCACAATCCCAACGCATCGGTCGATCACATCGCCGGTGTATCGAACGTCCGCGGCAATGTCGTTGGCCTGATGCCGCACCCCGAGCGCGCCTACGATCTTGGCGTTGGTGGCGAGGACGGGCTTCGCGTCCTGCGCGCCGCGCGCCAGTCAGTGTTGCAGGCGGTGCGAGCGTGAGTGTGACTGTCACAGACGAGGTATTGCGCGAGGTCGCGTTGACCCGCGCCGAATACGACCAGGTCGTCGAGTTGCTCGGACGCGCGCCGAGTGAAGTTGAGCTCGGCATGTTTGGCGCAATGTGGAGCGAGCACTGCGGCTACAAGAACTCGCGACCGCTGTTGAAGCATTTCCCGACTGAGGGTGATCGCGTGCTGCAGGGACCCGGTGAAAACGCCGGTGCTGTCGACATCGGCGAGAACCTCGCCGTTGTCTTCAAGATCGAGTCGCACAATCATCCGTCCGCTGTCGAGCCGTACGAGGGTGCGGCAACCGGAGTGGGCGGCATCGTACGTGACATCTTCACGATGGGTGCGCGCCCAATCGCATTGCTGAACTCCCTTCGCTTCGGGCCGCTCGATGTTCCGCGCAATCAGTACCTGTTCGGCGGCGTTGTCGGTGGCATCGGTGGCTACGGGAATTGCCTCGGGATTCCAACCGTTTCCGGCGACATCTTTTTCGATGAGCGCTACAACGGCAATCCGTTGGTCAATGCGATGTGTGTTGGCATTGTCCAGCACGACAAGATCATGCGCGCGACTGCGTCCGGCGTCGGCAATCTGGTAGTGCTTGTCGGGGCGGACACAGGCCGCGACGGTATCCACGGCGCGACGTTCGCGTCGGTTGAGAACCCGGAAGAGTCGCATCGTGGCGTCGTCCAGGTCGGTAACCCATTTCTGGAAAAGCTGTTGCTGGAGGCGTGCCTCGAAGCGCTGGAGGTTCCGGGCGTCGTTGCGATGCAGGATCTCGGCGCGGCTGGGCTGACATCATCGGCAGTTGAGGTCGCCAGCAAGGGCGGGCTGGGTGTCGAGATCGACGTTCAGAAGGTCAGTCGGCGCGAAGAAGCCATGACGGCGTACGAGGTCATGCTTTCCGAGAGCCAGGAACGCATGCTCATCATCGTCGAGCCAGACTCTTTGTCTGCGCTCGTCGAGATCTTCGAGCGCTGGGATCTGCACTCGGATGTGATCGGCACGGTGACACCCGATGGTAGCGTCCGCATTCTGGACGGTGGCGAAGTCGTGGCCGATGTCCCGGCTACCTACTACACTGACGAGTGCCCGACCTATGTCCGCGATGGGTTTGAGTCGGCGCGCATCGCAGCAGATCGGGCCACTGACGTCTCGCCGTGGGATAACCTGACCGCTGATGCCGTCCTGCGAACGCTCGGCGTCCTGCTGGCGAGCCCGAACATCTGCTCGCGGCGCTCGGTCGTCAGCACCTACGATCACACGATCCTGTCGAATACCGTCGTCCCACCGATGGCTGCGGATGCGGCGGTTGTTCGCGTCAAGGGCACGTCGATCGGTTTGGCGGTCAAGACCGACTGCAACCCGCGCTACGTGTATCTCGATCCACATCTGGGCGGAAAGCATGCGGTGGCCGAAGCCGCGCGCAACGTTTCCTGCGTCGGTGCGACCCCAATTGCGCTGACGAACTGCCTGAACTTCGGGTCACCGGAGAAGCCGGAAGGCTACTTCCAGCTCCAGCAGGCAATCCTCGGAATGGCCGAGGTGGCTAGTGCGCTCGGCACGCCGGTAGTCAGCGGCAACGTCAGCCTGTACAACGAATCGGGCGACGAGGCCATTCTGCCGACGCCGACGATCGGCGTCGTTGGTCTGCTGGACGACATCAGTAAGCACGTCGGCATGTCGGCTGGCGAAGGTCAGGAGTTGTGGCTGGTCGGAAGTCAGACAGCCGTACTCGGTGGTTCTGAGTATTTGGCGGCCGTCCATGGCAAGACGGCTGGTGCGCCGCCACCGCTGGATCTTGAGCTTGAGGCGAACGTCCAGTCGCTGACACGCAGCCTGATTCAGGACGGCGTAGCACAGGCCGCGCACGACACGTCCGAAGGCGGCCTGCTGGTCGCTGTCGCTGAGATGTTGTTCGGCAACGGAGTCGGTGCGACGCTCGATCTGGATACGCTCGTCGATGCGAACGACGGTAGCCTCGCGCGAACGTACTTTGGGGAATCAGCTTCGCGCGTGATTGTTGCAATTGATCCCGGCGATGCTGCAGCGTTGCAGGAGCGCGCTGCAAGCGCTGGAGTCGGGGCGGTCAAGCTGGGAGTGACTGGCGGCAGCGATCTGGCAATTGGCGGAACTGACACGATTTCGCTTGGTGAATTGAAAAATCAGTGGTCCAGCGGGTTCGATCGATCAGACAGCGGAGTGTAGATCGTCGCGGCGTGCGGAAGCGTGAGACAGACGGGTAGACGGCAAATGTACCTACACGACGACAAGCCGGCCGAGGAATGCGGAATCTTCGGCGTCTACGCACCCGGCGCAGATGTCGCACGCATGACCTTCTTTGGGCTATTCGCGCTGCAACATCGCGGGCAGGAGAGTGCAGGCATCGCTGTCTCGCATGATGGCGAGGTTCGGCTGCGCAAGCGGCTCGGGCTGGTAGCTAATGCGTTCTCTGAATCCGACCTGCGGTTTCTGCCCGGTCAGATGGCGGTTGGACATACGCGCTACTCCACGACCGGATCGACGATGCCGGAGAACGCCGGCCCGATGGCGGCAGAGAGCGATCTCGGCACCATCGTCGTCGCTCACAACGGCAACATCGTGAACGCAACGGCGCTCCACGATGAGCTGGTCGCGGACGGCGTCCGCCTTCAGACATCGACCGACTCCGAGGTGATGACGCATCTCATCGCTCGTAGCCCCGGCTCGACTATCCTCGAAAAGCTCTCTGTCGCGCTTCCTCGTCTGGAAGGCGCATTCAGCCTTGCGATCCTGACGCCCACGCGCATCGTTGCCGTGCGCGATCCGAATGGCATTCGGCCGCTCTGCCTTGGTCGCCTCGATGATGGCTGGGTGGTTGCGTCGGAAACGTGCGCGCTTGCTACGGTTGGCGCGCGGTTTGAGCGTGAAGTCGAACCCGGCGAAATCGTCAGCATCAGCGCAAACGGCATCCAGTCGACGTCGATCGACCGTCTCCGTCGTAGCAAGCTGTGCGTCTTTGAATTGATCTATTTTGCGCGGCCTGACTCGATGATGCGCGGTGAGCGACTCTATCTCGTGCGCCAGCGCATGGGTGCCGAGTTGGCGCGCGAACAGCCGGTGGATGCCGATGTGGTTGTTGGCATTCCCGACTCTGCCACACCGGCAGCGCTTGGCTTCGCGCGGGAGTCGGGCATTCCGTACTCCGAGGGACTGATCAAGAATCGATATATTGGTCGTACGTTCATCCAACCCGACCAGCGCTTGCGCGAGGTCGGCGTCAAGCTGAAGTTCAATGCGTTGCCGGAAGTGGTTGCCGGGAAGCGGGTTGTACTCGTTGACGATACGATTGTGCGAGGCACGACGAGCCGGCCAATCGTGAACCTGATTCGTGAGGCGGGGGCGACGGAGGTCCACATGCGTGTTCATGCCCCGCCGGTTATGTGGCCATGCTATCTCGGTGTCGACATGGCGACGCGCGAAGAGCTGATTGCCGCGAACATGACCATCGACGAAATCAAGCGGGAGATCAACGCTGACTCTCTTGGTTACCTTTCTGAAGAAGGGTTGTTCAAAGCGATTGGTCAGCCGAGCGATCAGTTCTGCTCGGCGTGCCTGACCGGAATGTATCCGGTTACTGTCAATGGGGTCGTCGGGAAGATGGCGTTGGAACGCGCGCTAACATAGCGCGCGAAGTCACGATAGATCGTTCGCCGGAGTGGTAGAGTGACTCGGCGTGATTGTTCGTGTCATGAGTGTGGAGGGGCGCGATGAAGCGGACAGCGCTGGCCGAGAAGCATGAGCAGCTTGGCGCGCGGATGGTCGACTTTGCCGGTTGGTACATGCCGGTCCAGTATTCAGGCATCATCGAGGAGCACAAGACTGTTCGGTCTACTGCCGGCCTCTTTGACCTTGGACACATGGGTCAGGTGGAAGTTACCGGCAACGATGCACTGGCGTTTCTGAACTATATCGGATCCAACGACATCAGCGGACTCGAGCCTGGGGCGGCCATCTACTCGCTGATGCTGAATCCGAACGGTGGTGTGATCGACGACATCATCATCTACCGGCACCCCAGCGGCGTCGGTTACTTCGTCGTTATCAATGCATCCAACACCGACAAGGACGTTGCCTGGCTGCAGGAGCAGGCGGCAAAGCGCGACGACCTGGACGTCAACGTCAACCACATCTCCGAATCAACCGGGATGATCGCGATTCAGGGGCCCAACGCTGCTGAGATTGTCACCAAGCTTTCATCGGTTGACCTGAATGACATGTCCCACTTTTCCATGCGCGAGACGACGATTGCCGGAGTCGAGTGCCTGGCGGGGCGGACTGGCTATACCGGCGAGGATGGCTGGGAATTCTACTTCCCGGTCGATCAATGCGCGACTGTTTGGGACGCGCTGATGTCTGCCGGTGACGACCTCGGTATCAAGCCGATTGGTCTCGGTGCCCGTGACACACTTCGGCTCGAGGCACGGATGCCACTCTATGGCAATGAAATGGACGACGAGACGAACCCATATGACGCGGGACTTGGCTGGGCCGTCAAGCTCGACCGCGACGATTTCGTCGGGCGGGATGCACTTGTTGCAGCGCGCGAGCAAGGAATCAACCGTCGCACTGTGGGCTTCAAAATGGTAGAACGCGGCGGCGTGCCGCGCTCGCACTACGAAGTCCAGGTTGATGGCAAGCAGGTCGGTTACGTGACAAGTGGTACTGCATCGCCGACACTTGGCGAGAACATCGGTTTGGCGATCATTGACAAGGCATATGCCGGTGCAGGCAAGCCATTGGATATTATGATTCGCGGCAAGGCCGTGAAGGCCGAGCAGATGAAGATGCCGTTCTACAAGCGCGGCGCGTAGGTAGGGGTCCCGGGGTGCCGTGCGAGTGTGCACGGCATAGACGAGGTTGGGAGGACGGTACATGGACATTCCCAAGGATTACAAGTTCACCAAAACACACGAGTGGGTCAAGGTCGAAGGCGACGTGGTGACGATTGGCATCAG
Source organism: Thermomicrobiales bacterium (assembly GCA_023954495.1). Classification (NCBI taxonomy): domain Bacteria; kingdom Pseudomonadati; phylum Thermomicrobiota; class Thermomicrobia; order Thermomicrobiales; species Thermomicrobiales bacterium. The sequence goes on from JAMLIA010000003.1 coordinate 79,622, forward strand.
CGATTTCGCGCAGGCCGAGCTCGGTGACATCACCTATCTGGAGCTTCCTCCAGTTGGTCAGTCGATCAACAAGGCCGATCCGCTCGGCGTCGTTGAGTCGGTTAAGGCCGCCTCGGATGTGTACTCGCCGGTCAGCGGTGAGATCGTCGAGGAGAACAGCAACGTCATCGATGCGCCAGAGCTTGTCAATTCCTCCCCGTACGACGATGCATGGCTGGTCAAGATTCGAATCAGCGACCCCAGCCAGCTCGAAGAGCTGATGGACTCGGGCGCGTACTCGAAGCTCGTCGCCGAATCGGGCGGCCACTAGTCAGTGATCATGCCGGGAGCCAGCATGGCACCGGCCGGAGGATGGGATGACCTTTAATCCGCATACCAACGAAGATCGCGAGGCGATGTTAGCAGCCGTCGGGGCTGCGAATATCGAATCCCTGTTTTCCGCGATCCCTGAAGACGTGCGCTTTCCGACGCTGGATCTTCCGCGAACTCTTTCCGAACAGGAAGCGTTCCGGCGTCTGAGCGAGCTCGCTGCGAAGAACCTGAACACGATCGAGCATCCGAGCTTCCTCGGAGCCGGTCTGTATTCGCATTACGTGCCGGCGGCGGTGCAGCAGATTCTGTTCCGCGGCGAGTTCTACACTGCCTACACTCCGTACCAGCCAGAAGTCGCGCAGGGCACGCTGCAGGCGATCTACGAGTATCAGACGATGATTGCCAACCTCACCGGCATGGAAGTGTCGAACGCGTCGCTGTACGACGGTGCTACGGCACTCGCCGAGGGCGCGCTGCTGACGGTGTCGCTGCCACGCAAGCGCACACGCATTGTGCTGGCCGGTACTGTCCATCCAAACTACCGCGAGGTGGTGCGGACGTACACCGGTGGTCTCGGGCTGGAGATCGTCGAGCTGCCAGTTCCGACAGACGGACTGGCGACGAGCGCATCTGCGTTCGACGAATATCTCGACGAGAACCTTGCCTGCATTGTTGTGCAGTATCCCAACTTCTTCGGCACGATCGAAGACATCGCTGCGATGGCTGAGAAGGCGCACAGCGTTGGTGGCAACCTCGTTGTTTCGACGTATCCGACCGCTCTGGGGCTGCTGAAGCCGCCGGGTGAGTTCGGTGCTGATGTCGTCACCGGCGAGGGCCAGCCGCTCGGCAACGCGCAGTCGTTTGGTGGGCCGGTTGTCGGCCTGCTGGCGACGCGCAGCAAGCTCGTGCGTCAGATGCCGGGCCGCCTCGCTGGCATTGCCTACGACACTGAAGGCAAGCGCGGATTTGTACTGGCGTTGCAGACGCGTGAGCAGCACATCCGGCGCGAAAAGGCGACCAGTAACATCTGCACGAATCAGGGCCTGATGGCGCTCGCGGCGGCAGTCTATCTGTCGACGATCGGTCCGCAGGGGCTGAAGCAGATCGCTACACTGTGCTATCAGAACGCGCACTACCTGGCGTCGCAGCTGACGGCGACCGGAAAGTTCGAGCTGCTGAACGATGGACAGTTCTTCAACGAGTTCACCGTTCGCTCGACCGAAGCCCCGGCGCAACTCAATGCGCGTCTGCGCGAGGTAGGGATCATCGGCGGCTACGACCTCGGCAAGGTCGACTCCGCGCTGGAGGGCCAGCTCCTGCTCGCCGCCACCGAGATGACCGGTCGAGAACCAATCGATCGATTCGTCGAAGTCGCAGCGTCATAGCGTCAAGACTCTGACATTCAAGGACCCGAGCACTCGTCGCTCGGGTCCTTTCTCATTTCGGCCCGTACCATCAGGTCGCTGATAGAATTGAGCTGATGGCGCTTCGTCTGCTCGACCAAAGGCATTTCTCTTCGTGAAACCACTCGTTGCGATCGTTGGCCGGCCAAATACCGGGAAATCGACGCTGTTCAACCGCCTTGTCGGTGAACGTCGCTCGATCGTGTCTGACGTCCCCGGGACTACCCGCGATCGCCTCTACGGCGATACGGAGTGGCTGGGCGTTGAATTCTCGATTATCGACACTGGCGGTCTCCAGGACGACGACGAGCTTGGCCAGCTAACGACACGCCAGATCGGCGAGCGCACGCAGTCGCAGGCACGGATCGCGATCGACGAGGCCGATGTCATTCTCTTCCTGGTCGACGGCAAGTCGGGGCTGTCTGCGGCCGATCTTGACGTCGGCGAGACGATCCGCCAGTCGAGCAAGCCGGTCATTCTTGGTGTCAACAAGACGGAGAACGAGTCGCGCCGTGAGCTGGCCTATGAATTCTACGAGCTGGCGCTCGGCGATCCGATCCCGTTCTCGTCGCTCCATGGCATCGGCACGGGCGATCTGCTGGATGCCATTGTCCGCCAACTCCCGCGCGCTGAGGATGTCGAAGAAGAGCCGGACATTCCTGCTATCGCCATCGTTGGACGCCCGAACGTGGGCAAGTCGGCGCTGCTCAATGCATTGATTGGTTCTGAGCGCTCGATTGTCGCTGACATGCCCGGCACCACGAGAGATACCATCGATACCATCGTCGATTGGGCCGGTAACCGCGTGTTGCTGATCGACACCGCCGGCATTCGCCGACGCGGCCGCATCGAAAGCGGCATCGAAAAGTACAGCGTCCTGCGATCCGAGCGTGCCGTCGATCGAGCAGACGTGGCGCTGGTTGTCATTGACGCTGACGAGGGCTTTACGGCCCAGGACCAGCACATCGCCGGGTACGTCGTCGAGCAGGGCAAAGGACTCGTTATCGTCGTCAACAAATGGGATATCGTCAAGAAAGACGACAAGACGATGGACGAGTTTCGGAAGAAGGCAGCCGAGTTTTTCAACTTCGCGCCGTGGTCTCCGCTCGTGTTCGTGTCAGCAATCACCGGGCAGCGCGTGAACCAGATCATCGAGATCGCGCTGCATGTCGTCGGCGAGCGCGTCAAGCGGATAAGCACTGGTGAGCTGAATCGCCTTGTGCGCGATGCTGTTGCCAAGCATCCGCCGCCATCCAAGGCCGGCAAGTGGCTGAAGTTCTATTACGCGACGCAAGGCGGCGTGAATCCACCGCGCTTCATCTTCTTCTGCAATGACCCGCGCGCGGTACATTTTTCCTATGAACGGTATCTGGAGAATCAGATCCGCGACTACTACCGGTTTGATGGTACGCCGATTGTGCTGCAGTTCCGCGGCCGACGAAACGAAGACTAGGAGCCGGGCATGATGCAAATGCTCGTGCTGGTTGCTGCATACCTTATTGGCACGTTGCCGACCGGCTACGTGCTCACTCGCTTCCTTGCCGGTGTCGACCTGCGTAGCGTCGGGAGCGGTGGCACAGGCGCTACAAATGCGCAGCGCGCCCTCGGTACGAAGTGGGGCATTTTCGTCGCCATAGTGGACGTTCTGAAGGGCGTTGCCGCCGTCATCCTTGCACGCGTGGCAGGACTCGACGACGCGTGGGTGGCAGCCTGCGGTGCCGCGGTCATTGCGGGGCATTGCTGGCCGGTCTGGCTGCGATTCCGAGGCGGCAAGGGCGTCGCGACCGGCGCGGGTGCCGCGTTGACGCTCTCACTCTGGAGCATTGCGCTCGTTCCAGTCATGGTCATCCCAATTGCTTTGACGAGATACGTATCACTCGGGTCGGTGCTGGCAGCATTGGCAACGCCGATTCTGATGGCCTTGCTGGCAGCAACAGGTGTCGTGTCGTGGTCCTATGTCGGGTTCGGCGTTGTTGCTGCGGCGATCATCGTGTACCGGCACCGAGCAAACATCGACCGGCTCATACACGGAACCGAACGCAAGCTCGGTCGAAAGCCGGCAGATGTGCGAACAGTAGAGTAGTCGCAATAGAAGGTGACAGTGGTTTGGAGTGGACATAAGTACGCTGGCCACGGCGGATCCCAAGATCGCCGAAGTCATTCAAAATGAGGAACGCCGTCAATCGTCGACAATAGAGCTGATTGCTTCGGAGAATTTCACTAGCGCAGCGGTGATGCAGGCGGTCGGGAGCGTCCTGACCAACAAGTACGCTGAGGGGTTACCAGGCAAGCGCTATTACGGCGGCTGCGAATTCGTCGACGTGGCCGAGAACCTGGCGATTGAGCGCGCCTGCAAGCTATTCGGTGCTGAGCACGCGAACGTTCAGCCGCACTCCGGAGCGTCCGCGAACCTCGCAGCGTATCTCTCGGTGCTGAAGCCAGGTGACCGCATCCTGGGCATGAACCTCTCTGAAGGTGGACACCTGACGCACGGCTCGCCGGTGAATTTCTCGGGCACGATCTTCGAGGCGCACTTCTACGGCGTTGCTCCGGACTCCGAGACGATTGACTATGACATCGTCCGTGAGGTCGCGCATCGTGTGCAGCCGAAGATGATCGTCTGCGGTGCCAGCGCCTACTCGCGAACGATTGATTTCGCGAAGTTCCGTGAGATCGCCGACGAGATCGGCGCACTTGTCCTGGCAGACATCGCACATATCGCCGGCATCGTCGCCACCGGCAAGCACCCGACGCCGATCGGCCACGCCCAGTTGACGACCTCAACGACGCACAAGACGCTGCGTGGTCCGCGCGGCGGACTCATCATGGCCGAGGGCGATCTGGCCGGACCGGTCAACAAGACGCTCTTCCCGGGACTGCAGGGCGGCCCGCTAATGCACGTCATCGCCGGCAAGGCAGTTGCATTCGGTGAGGCTCTGGAACCGGCCTTCGGCGAGTACATTGACCACGTGTTAGCGAACGCCCGCGCACTCAGCGAGGCCGTGCAGGAGCATGGACTGCGTGTCGTGTCCGGTGGCACGGACAATCATCTGATGCTTGTCGACCTGACGGCGGCGGGCATTAGCGGCCGCAAGGCGGAGCGCCGTCTGGAAGCTGCTGGTATCACTGTCAACAAGAACGCGATCCCGAACGACAAGCGGCCGCCGATGCAGACCAGCGGTATTCGCCTCGGCACGCCGGCGGTTTCGACGCGTGGCTTTGGCGTTGATGACATGAAAAACATTGGGCAATGGATTGCTGAGATCGTGCATAACCCGGACGACGACGCGCTGATCGAACGCATCGGCAAGTCAGTGCATGAGCTGGCAACCAGCCATCCGTTGCCGGGAGTTGCGACCGATGCCTAGAACTCAGGCGTTGGCGGGCTTGGGCTGATGCCGCACTGGCTGACCGCCGCGCTCGTCGGTCTCACTGCGTTCAGCGTCACGTTCCTCGTTGTGCCGCAGCTTCGCGCGCTTGCACTGCGCGCGAAGCTGTTTGACATGCCGGACCCAATGCGAGTGCACACCACGCCGCTCCCGCGCATCGGCGGGATCGGCATCTTTCTCGGGTTCATGGTCGCGGTCGGGATTTCGTTCGCTCTGCCCGTAAACCGCTACCAGATCGAAGTTGAGCGCATTGTCCTGCTACTGGTCGGCGCGACGATCGTCGTTGCGATCATGGCCTTTGATGACATCGTTGGCATCGCCCCGATGCCGAAGCTCGTGCTGCAGATCGCGGCAGCAGCGATTGTTGTCGTGCCGCGTTGGCGCGGTGGTGACTACGGCATCGTTGTTGAGCAGTTCAACGCGCCGTGGATCGGGACTGTCCATCTGCCAATTGCAGTCGCCGTGCTGTTCACGATCTTCTGGATCGTCGGCATGATGAACGCTGTCAACTGGTCAGATGGTCTGGATGGGCTGGCCGGTACGATCGCGCTGGTCTCCAGTATCGTCCTGTTCTTGCACACGTTCTTCCGACCGGCCGGCGACCCGCAGTTCACCATCTCTGTGCTGGCAATTGCCCTCGCCGGGGCAATCCTCGGATTCCTGCCATACAACTGGCATCCATCGTCGATCATCATGGGGGATTCCGGGGCGATGTTCCTGGGGTTTGCGCTGGCAACAATCAGTGTGATCGGTGGGGCGAAGATCGCGACGACGCTGCTGGCAATGGGGATCCCGATCCTCGATACCGCCTGGGTCATCATCTACCGCGTCATGCACGGGCGATCGCCGGTGATCCGCGACCGCGGACATCTGCATCACCGATTGCTGGATGCGGGCCTGACCCAACCGCAGGTTGTGAGCTGCTTCTGCGCATTGACGGCAGTGTTCGGCGCGTCGGCGCTGCTGCTGCCGACACGCGAATCGAAGCTCTATGTGCTGATGCTCATGGCAGTCGTGCTGCTTGGCATCATCACCTGGCTCGCTCGCCGTCGGCCGATTCAGACGAACGCCAGCGAGCAACGCTGACCTACTGCGCGAGGAGTTCCCAGCGCGGATGCGCTCGATCCTGGCGTCGCGTGGCGGTATTCAGGAGGCCGCGCCACGACGGAACGCGGAGCAGAGCAGCGACGATCGCGCCAATGGCCAAGGCTACGATGACCGATACACCTGCGATGAGTGATACCGTACGACCCATTCCCACTGCTTCCTCTTCGTCAACGCGAACCCCACGACCTACTGAATCACGAGTAGCTTTGGCGCTTCGGACCAGACATCCTCAAGCCGGTAAAACTGGCGTTGGTCCTCAGTAAACAGGTGCACAACCACGTCACCATAGTCGAGAAGCACCCAACCAGTTTCGTGCGTTCCTTCGACCCGAATTGGCCGAATCCCCTGCTCCTGCAGACCTTCAGTCACGTCTTCCTGCACTGCGCGAAGCTGGCGTGGATTGTCGACCGAGCAGACAACGAATACGTCCGCGATCACAGAGATCTTGCCGATATCCAGGACCGTGATGTTCGTTGCCAGCGCGTCCGACGCGAGCTCGGCTATCGTGCGGGCGATCTCGACTGACTCTGGCATTGTCCTCCGAAGTATGTACGTACACCTATAGTACACGCGTCCGAACGCGGGTACAAGCGGTCGGCGATGTGGGCCTGGCAGGAATCGAACCTGCGACCATGAGGTTATGAGCCCCTTGCTCTGCCATTGAGCTACAGGCCCGCCGAACGCCGGTCAGCGAATCGGGCTTCAGTATACCGATGCCCGCCAACGCGGAGCGTTTATCAGCGTCGTGACAATTCCGACACGTCCGTCGCCTGCTGCGATCTGGACGCACTGGACCGTAGAGATATGTCGTCGCCATCTGTGCTGCGGCGACATATCCCAGATGCACTTCAAACGATCAGGACTCCGGCGACCACTCCAGATCAGGATCGAGCGGATAGATCGGGC